>NZ_JBYTAH010000035.1:67057-72156 GCF_058787975.1 Cupriavidus sp. FW305-26 | reverse complement strand
ACGTTCTGGCCGTGGTCGTCGAAGGTGACCTTGCCGATGATGGTGTTCACGTCCCTGGTGCCGTTCAGCACATCACGTACCTTCTTGCGGTCCGGGCCCACCTTTTCCACGGCGTCGATGATCAGGTTGGCCGCGGCAAACGCAAACGGGCCGTACGCTTCCGGCGGTTCACCGTATTTCTGCTGCGTGTAGCGTTCCATGAAGAACTGGCCGCCCGCCAGCTTCTCTACCGGCGCGCCTTCGATGAACGCCAGCGAACCCTCCGACAGCGATTTGCCCACGCCTTCGATATAGGCATCGGACTTGATGCCCGACGTGCCCTCGAACTGGGCCTTGATGCCGAGCTTGTCCATCTGCGTGCGGATGCGCACGCCCAGCGGCGTGAGGCCGCCGAAATACACCACGTCGGGCTTCAGTTCGCGGATCTTGGTCAGCTCCGTGGTGAAATCTTGCTGATCGGCTGTCACGCCGAACGTGCCGACGATGGTGCCGCCGTCCTTCTTCAGGAACTCGCTGAAATACTTGTTGTGGCCCTTGCCGTAGTCGGTGGTGTCATGGATGATCGCCCACTTCTTGTAGCCCAGCCCGGTCATGAATTTGGCCGCCACTTCGCTCTGGTTGATCATCGTGCCGTTGACGCGATGGATCTCCTTGAACTTGTTGCCATAAGTGACCTCGGGTAGCACGGCGCCCCACACCACGGCGGGCATGCCGAAGCGGCTGTAGACGCCCACTGTGCCCATGGCCACGGCAGAGCAGAAGTGCGTCACGCCGGCAACGATGGACTTGTCCGCCGCGATCTTGGTCGCCACCTGCACGCCGACGTTCGGCCGGCACTCGTCGTCCTGCACCACCAGTTCATAGGTGTACCTGGCCTTCGGGTCCGCATTGCGCAAGCGCACGGCCAGGTCCGCGGAATTGCGTCCGCCCAGGCCGATCGACGACACGCCACCGGTCAGCGGACCGACAAAGGCAATCTTGACGACATCCTTGGCCTGCGCCGGTGCTGCCGTCAGGACCATTCCGGTCGCTGCGGCTGCGATGGCGGCGGCTACTGCAGTGTGTTTCTTGCGCACTCTCTTCCCCCTGGGTTGCATGGACAATTGGACGGACCGCTGCGCGGCGTCACCGACCCGAACCGATGCAAGGCGCGTGTGGACGCCCGGGAAAGCTCTTGGAAAGCTGCCTGCACCATATTCAAGTCACTTGAATACTATGCAACAGACATGCCAACGTTCAACGAGCGAAAACCCGTAGCTTTGAATGGGCGCTGGGGAAATGAGGGGGAGCCCGTGCTCAATCCGGGCGCATGGGTGCACGGTTGCGGTGCGCCGCAGAGCAAAACAAGGGAAGAAGCATTGCTGGGACGTAGGTGTTGCTTAGCGCATTTTCGTCCCGTCTCGTTAGACATCCCACAGATACAGCTGGTGGTAGCTATCTTGATATCCATCGCATGACGGTATATCTTTTGGTATCTATCAAAGGAAATATCGTGAGCACCACTGCCAAGATCTTCACCACCGGCCGCAGCCAGGCGGTACGGCTGCCGCAGGAATTCCGCTTCGCCGAGCGCGAGGTATATATTCGCCGTGACCCGTCCACCGGTGACGTGATCCTGTCGCGCCGGCCGGAGAGTTGGGACGGCTTTTTGGCTGCCATCAAGGACAGCGCCGTGCCGGAAGACTTTCTGGCCGACCGCGCGCAGGGCGAGCAAGCCAGGGATCCGCTGGCGGGTCTCGAATGACGCGCTACATGCTCGACACCAATATCGTGAGCCATCTGTTGCGGGCACATCCGGCAGTCGTGGCACGCGTGACGGCAGCGCCGATGGTGGCGCTGTGCCTGTCAGCCATCACCGGTGCGGAACTGATGTACGGGCTGGCCAAGCGCCCCGGCGCAGCGCGCCTCGCGCGCGCGGTCGACGAGCTGCTGCGCAGGGTCGAGGTATTGCCCTGGGCCCCTTCAGTGATGGCCGGCTATGGTGAAACCCGCGCTGCGCTGGAATCCCAAGGACAGCCGGTGGGGGCACTGAACCTGCTGATCGCCGCGCACGCGCTGGAGACTGGCGCGGTGCTGGTGACCAATGACCAGGCATTCCGGCGCGTCCCTGGCCTGGTGGTGGAGGACTGGACGGTTCCGACCGGAAATTGATCGCAGCAATCTGAAAGATTGGCCAACTGCGCGTCTGGCCGACACCCGGCATCGGCCAGTCCTGCGGCAACCGCCGTGCGCTACTGGTCTGCCTTGGCCCCCGAGCGCCGCACGATTTCCGCCCATTTTTTGCCTTCGGAAGCGTTGTAGCGGGCAAAGTCGCCAGGTGAGGAGCCGACCGGCTCGGCGCCCATGTCGGCATATTGCTGGCGCACATCGGGCCGCTTCAGCGCGCCGGCCGCATGCGCGGCCAGCTTTTCCACGACCGGGGCCGGCGTGCCGCGCGGCGCCCACAGCCCATACCAGGTGCTGATGTCGAAGCCGGGCAGGCCGGACTCGGCGACGGTGGGCACGTTTGGCAGCGCGCTCGCGCGCCGCGCGGTGGTCACGGCAACGGCACGCAGCTTGCCGGACTTGATGAAGGGCATCGCCGACGGCATGGAATCAAACATCAGCTGGATCTGGCCGCCCATCAGGTCCGTCAGCGCCGGCGCGCTGCCCTTGTACGGCACATGCTGCATCGGCACCTTTGCCGCCAGCTTGAACGATTCGCCGGCCAGGTGCTGGGCCGAGGCATTGCCCGCCGAGCCGAAGTTGAGCGCACCGCCCTGGCTATTTGCGTAGGCGATCAGGTCCTGCACTGTCTTCACCGGCGAGGCGTTGTTGACCACCAGCACCAGCGGCACGTCGGCCAGCTGCGTGATCGGCACGAAGTCCTTGAAGGAGTCATAGCGCATCTTCGGCTGAATGCTGGGGTTGATCACATGCAGCGAGGCATTGGCCAGGATGGTGTAGCCGTCGGCGGGAGCGCGCGCCACGGCTTCGGCGCCGATCATGCCGCTGGCGCCGGGTTTGTTGTCGACCACCACGCTCTGGCCCAGGCTCTCGCCCATCTTGACCGCGACCACGCGCGCGAGCAGGTCGGTGGGCCCGCCGGCGGGGTAGGGCAGCACCATGCGCACGGGATGCTGCGGGAAGTCCTGCGCGACGGCGGCAGCCGGCAGCGCGGCCGCGGCTGCCGCCAGCATCAGTGCCGCGCGCAGCCGCGGCCAAGCCGGAAGTCGTTTCTGGTATCGGTTGTTCACGTCTCTGTCTCCTTGATTTTTATGGCTACCTTGCCCACCACCTGGCGGGATTCCAGCGCGGCCAGGGCGTCGTCCAGGCCGGTGATCGGATAGACCGCGGATACGGTCGGCTCCAGCTTGCCCCGCGCGGCCCAATCGAACAGCGTCGCCATGACCTCCTGCAGCGCCGTTGCATGCTCGGCCCGCTCGTTGGCGGGCGTCCAGCCGATGTAGCGGCCAAAGAAGAACCCGTGCAGCGTGAGGTTCTTGACCAGCAGCAGGTTGACCGGGGCCTGCGGGATGGTGCCGCTGGCAAAGCCGATGCTGAGGATGCGCGCGTTCGCCGCCGCCGCACGCAGGGCCTGGTTGAACAGGTCGCCGCCGACCGGGTCCACCACTACGTCCGCGCCACGGCCGTGCGTCAGCGCCTTGACCGATGCCGCCAGGTCCGCCGGGGCCAGCGCGTGCGTGGCGCCGCGCCGCAGCGCGTCGGCACGCTTGGCCTCGGTGCTGGCGCAGGCGATGACGGTGGCGCCGAACTGGCGCGCAATTTCCACGGCAGCCAGGCCGACACCGGCCCCGGCGCCAAGCACCAGCACCGTGTCATTCGGGCGCAGCGCGCAGCGCCACACCAGCCCGCAATACGCCGTGCCATAGGAAATCGGGATCGGCAGCGCGGCCTTTGACGGCAGCGCATCCGGGACGCGGTAGACGGTGTACTCGGGCACGGTGACCTGCTCGGCAAAGCAGCCCCAGTCCGCGATCGCCACCACCCGGTCGCCGGGACGCAGCCGCGTGCACGCGTCACCGCAGGCCACCACGCGGCCGACCGCTTCGGTACCGGGCACGAAGGGCAACGGGGGCCGGCGCTGGTACTGGCCGGCGATCATCAGGCCGGTGGCGTGGCTGACGCTGGCGTACTCGACGGCAATCGTGACCGCATGCGGGTCGGCCAGCACCGGTTCCGGGATGGCCTGCAGCGCCACGTCCTGCACGCCGCCGAACTGCTTGCAGACAAGCGCCTTCATTGCACACCTGCCTTGGCCGCGGGGGCCGTCGCCTGTCGCACCACACCCTGCTGCAGCCATGCGTCGATGGCCTGCTGGCCGAAGCCGGCCTCGCGCAGGACCTGCACGGTATGTTCGCCGTTGGCCGGCGCCGGGCCGGCATCCCGGCGCATGTCGCGCGCCGGGATGCCGGCGAAGGGCAGCGGTCCGAGCCCCGGCTGCGCGATCGTCTGGAAGGTCTGCCGGTGTGCCGCCTGCGGGTGCGCCAGCACGTCGTCATAGCTGCGCACCGGGGCATGCAGCACGTCGTGCCGGCTGAGGATGTCTTGCCATTGCGCGGTCGTGCGCGTGGCGATCTGCTCGGCCACCTGCTGGTTCAGCAGCGCGGCGTGGGCCATGCGCGCGGCATTGTCGGCAAAGCGCGGGTCTTCCAGCCAGCCGGTGCGGTCCAGCGCATGGCATAGCTTGGCGAACTGCGCGTTGTTCAGCGCCAGCAGCGTCACGCTGCCGTCGCTGCTGGCATAGACGCCATTGGGCGCGCTCACCGGGCCGGCGGCCGTCGGACCACCGATGGCATGCTCGAGCAGGTTGTTGGCCTGCAGCGCACAGCAGGCATCGAACAGGTTCAGCTCGACATGGCCGCCGAGCCCGCTGCGAAAACGCCGGCACAGCGCCGCGGCGCAGGCCTGGGCGGCATAGAGGCCGGTGGCGGCGTCGGCGAGCAGCATGCCGATGCGGCGCGCGCCACCGTCGGCGCCACGGTTGGCGAACATCAGCCCGGAGTCGGCCTGCATCACCGAGTCCGAAGCCGGATAGTCGGCATAGGGACCATCCGGGCCATAGCCGCTGATCGACACATAGACCAGCGGGGGGCGCG
>NZ_JBYTAH010000035.1:0-67047 GCF_058787975.1 Cupriavidus sp. FW305-26 | reverse complement strand
GCCCCCCGCGCCGCATAGCCCACGCCCAGCCGTTCCGCCACTTGAGGGCGGAAGTTCTGCACGACGATGTCCGCCTGCAGCGCAAGGCCGAGCAGCACCTCCTTGCCGGCGTCAGTGGTGGCGTCGATGCAGGCGCTGCGCTTGCCGGCGTTATAGGCGATCGCCAGCGCGCTGGTATCGCCGCGCACGACCCCGACCTTGCGGCCCCAGTCGCCCGCGGGCGGCTCGACCTTGACGATTCCAGCGCCTTGCTGCCACAGGATGTGCGCGCAATACGGGCCGGCAATGCCCTGGCTGATGTCGAGCACGCGCAGGCCGGCGAAAGGCAGGTCGGTGTCGGACAGGTCGGAAGCGGGCAGTGCGGACATGGCGTTCGAAAGGTGGGTAAGCAGGAGGTTTATGCTAGGGTTGGCTTCCTGCCAGGACAATCCCTCGATTTGTGCCTACGGTGTTGACTCATGATTGACAATAATTTCGATCTCAACCTGGTGCGGCTGTTCGTGACCATGGTCGAGTCGCGCACGCTGACCGCCGCCGCGGAGCGCAGCGGCATGACCCGCTCCAACGTATCGCGCCGCCTGAAATTACTGGAGCAGCACCTGGGCGCCCAGTTGATGCGCCGCACCACGCGCCATGTCGAACTGACCGAGGCGGGCCAGTTGCTGTACGCGCATGGCTTGCGCATGCTGGACGAACTGCAGTCGGCCAATACCTCGATCGACAGCCTTGGCCAGGTGGTGCGCGGCGACGTGCGTATTCGCCTGCCCACGGGACTGGGTCATCTCTACCTGACCCCATTGCTGCTGGAATTCGCGCGCAACTACCCGCAGATTTCGCTGCGCGTCGTCATCAACGACAACATTGGCGACCTGATCCCGGCCGAGGTCGACGTGGCGCTGAAGATCACCTCGCAGCCGCCCGATGACCACGTGGCGAGGCGCATCTGCGATGTCGGCTGGTGCCTGTGCGCGTCGGCCTCGTTCCTGGACAGCCACGGGCCGATCCGGACCGTGGCCGACCTGGAGCGCTGCGACATGATTGCCCCGGCATCGCTGGGGCGCCGCTTTACGCTGAAGGTATGGCTGGCGGGCACGCCGATGACGCTGCGCGTGTCGCCCCGGATCCAGTCAGGCGACTATCCGTTCCTGTTCGAGTCGGTGATGGGCGGGCTGGGCGTGGCGCTGCTGCCGCGCTATGCGGTCTGGCGGCAACTGCAGTCCGGACAGATGCGCGAGGTGCTGGCCGAGTGCGAAGCCGAAGGCGTGGGCGACAGTGTCTACATGCTGACCGCGCCAAACCGCTATCCCACGCTGGCAACGCGAACGCTGATGGACTTTATCCGCCTGCACCTGGAGCGGCAGGCAGAGAACTGGGGGCGCCGCAACCTGCCTGCGGCAACGGCCAATGAAAGCCGTGCCGCCCCGGCGTCCTGACCGATGGGGCGGCATGGCGGGCACAGCGATTACTTCTCCTGCATCCTGGCGGCCTTGACAATCTCGCCCAGCCGCTTGCGCTCCGCCTCGACAAACTTCACGAAGTCCGCACGCGTGCCGCCGACCGGTTCGATGCCCACGGCCTTCAGCTTGGCGGCGGCGGCCGGGTCCTTCATGGCCTTGTCCACCGCGGCGGCCACCTTGTCCAGGATGGCGTCGGGCGTCCCCTTGGGGGCATGGACGCCGGCCCAATGCGCGATCTGCAGGTCCGGGAAGCCTTGCTCCACCGCGGTGGAAAGCTGCGGGTAGGCCGAGATGCGCTGCGTCCAGGTGGTGGCGAGCGCCTTGAACTTGCCATCGTGCAGGATATGCGGAAGGGCGATGATGCTGGCCTCGGAGGTTCCTTCCACCTGGCCGCCCAGCACTGCCGTAGTGCTTTCCGACCCGCTCTTGTAGGGCACCGGCTGCAGCTTTGCGCCGTACTTCACATTCAGGATCTCCGCCACGAAGTGCGGGGTGCTGCCGGTCCCCGCGGTCGCGAAGTTGAAACCGTTCCCCTTCTTTGAGGCCTCGACGAAGTCGCGCAGATCCTTGTAGGGCGCGTTCTTCGGCACCACGATGACCGAAGGCGCAAGGCCGATCATGGCCACGGGAACCAGCGCGTCATCCTTGAACGGCATTGACTTCTTGATCATGCTGTTGGAGATGACGCCGGCTGCGCTGATCAGGAAGGTATAGCCATCCGGCGCGCTCTTGGCCACGATGTCGGCGCCCACGGTGCCGCCCGCGCCGGGCCGGTTCTCGATCAGCACGGTCTGGCCCAGCGCCTTGGTTGCGCCCTCGGCCGCGGCGCGCGCCATCAGGTCATTGGCGCCGCCGGCGGCAAAGGGCACGACAAAGCGGATCGTCTTTGCTGGCCACTGTTCTTGTGCGCAAGCCGGGGCCGCCGCGATGAGGGCTGCCGTTGCCAACAGGCCCAGGGTGAATCGGTTTTTAATGGTCAAGGCATGTCTCCGTTCTTGGGTAGGGGTATGAGCGCCGGCGGCGGGCGCCGGCTATGGCGCCGTCACTCACCTGCGCCATCGGCGGCAGATCTGCGATTCCCGCCCTGCCTGCCATGACGCGATTATCCCATTCGACCAATACTGTCGGAGCTTGCGCTTCTCATATCAAGCAAGCGGCAATGGCGCAGGGCCAGGCGTGGTTCAGGTTCTCAGCAGACTGCAGACTTCGCCATGGCCTGGCCGTGCTTGCGCCGGCCCGTCGGCGCCCTGTTGCTATTCGGCGCCCAGCCCGCGACGCGCACGCCGCGAGTAGTAGGCAAAGGTGGCTTCGAACCGCTTTTGGGTGCTGACCCAGCGCTGCGCTTCGCAGCCCAGATCGTGCGGGATCGGCTGGATCGGGCCCGCCGCCATGGCCAGCAGTTGCAGCCGGGCGGCACGCTCGAACATCACACCCAGTACGCAGGCTTCTTCCACCGTGGCACCGGCCACCAGCAGGCCGTGGTGGGACAACAGGATGGCCTTCTTGTCACCAAGGGCTCCCGAGATGATTTCTCCCTCTTCATTGCCGACAGGAATGCCAGGCCATTTCTCAAGGAACGCGCACTGGTCGTAGAGCACGCACGTGTCCATATGCGAAATGACCAGCGGCACCTCCAGCATCGCCAGCGCCGAGGCGTGCGGCGCGTGCGAATGGACAATGCAGTTCAGGTCCGGACGCGCACGGTAGAGCCAGGAATGGAAGCGGTTGGCCGGGTTCGGCATGCCGCTGCCTTCCAGGACTTCCAGGTCTTCGTTGACGAGCAGCAGGTTGTCGGACGTGATTTCGTCGAAGCCCAGACCCAGGCGCTGGGTCCAGTAGGTGCCAGGCTGTTCTGCGCGCGCGGTGATCTGGCCTGAGAGGCCGGAGTCGTGCCCGAAGGCGAACAGGATCCGGCAGGTTTCGGCTACTGCCTCGCGCAGCGGCATTTTCTGCGTGCGCAGTTCCATCTGGATTTTCTGGAGCGAGGCGGCGACGATTTCGCTCTTGCTCAGTTGCATGGTGCTGGCCATGGGATTTTCCTTTCGTTGTGCTGGAGAAGGGGAGCTTTCAGTCCGCGTTACCTGGTCTTGTTGTCAGCCTTGAGCAAGGCCGACCAGCGCTGGTCTTCTTCTTTGATCAGCTTGCGGAATTGTTCGGGCGACGATGACATCGGTTCAGTGCCCTGTGCCATCAGCGTGGCCTTGAACTTGGGGTTCGATACCACGCCGGCAATGGCTGTGTTGAGCTTCTTCACGATGGCGGCATCAAGGCCGGCAGGCGCAATCAGGCCTGCCACCGAACCGGACACGATGGTCGGCAGGCCCAGTTCCGGTGTCGCCGGCACGTCCGGCGCGGTGGCCAGCCGCCGCGGATTGGCAACGGCCAACGCCCGCAGCTTGCCGGAGGCGACGAATGGCATCACCTGCGGCGTGGCCTCGAATGTCATGTTGACCTGCCCCGAGACAACGTTGGTCACCGATTCAGCGCCGCTCTTGAACGGTACGTGCAGGAATTCGGCCCGGGCCGCGTCCTGCAGCACGCGCATGCCCTGGTACGGCGAGCTGCCGACGCCTGCGGTGCCTACGCTGACGGCGCCGGGCTGGCGTTGCGCGAGCTTGATCAGTTCGGGCAGCGTCCTGGCCGGGACGTCGGCGCCGACCACCACCAGATGGGGCGTGGAACCGACGAGCGAGATATAGGTGAAGTCCTTCGCGCTATCAAAGCTGACCTTGACGTCCGTATGCGGATTGACCGCAAGGACGCCCACGGTGGCAAACATCAGTGTGTAGCCATCGGGCCGGGCACGACGTACGAAATCTGCCGCGATGTTGCCGCCCGCGCCGGGGCGGTTTTCCACGACGATCGACTGGCCAAGCTGTTCAGACAGGGCCTTGCCGGTGGCGCGTGCCACCAGGTCAGTGATGCCGCCGGCGCCGAATGGCACCACCAGCGTAATGGGACGATCCGGATAGCCGGCCGCGTGGGCAGCAGGCAAACCACTGAGGAAGAGGGTGACAAACAGGGCTGCTGCACCTGCGAGATGGGGGCGCTTGGGACTCACTTGCATGCTCCTTCGGGGGCGGGTGGGGAAACAAGTGTGTCTATAATGACACCGAAGTGTCATTTAGGCAAACCGAGTTGCCGATGTGTCGTGCCGACCTTACAATCCGAGCCGACCCATGCGCCTGTCCGGGCGCTTCTAACCAGTGACTGCGGATGATCAGGAAGCAAGAATCGGGCGCTCCGGCCGCTCTTTCGACCATCGCCGAACGGCTGGCGGCACTGCGCAAGCTCAACGGGCTGACGCTTGAGGAACTGGCGCAACGGGCATCGCTGACCAAGAGCTACCTGTCCAAGCTGGAGCGCGGCCTGTCGTCGCCGACCATCGGTACGGTGCTCAAGCTGGCCGAGGCCCTCGACGTGACCGTCGACCAGCTGATCGCCAAGCCGCAGCGCGGCAATGAGATCCTGCTGGTCAAGGCCGCGGACCGGGTTCCGTTCAGCCCGTCCGCCGAGCGCCAGGGCTATACCTACGAAGCCATTGCCACGGAGCGCGTGGACAAGGCGATGCAGCCCTTCGTCATGGTGCCGCCGTTCACGCTGGCACAAGACCAGCCAATGGCCAGCCATGCCGGCGAAGAGCTGATCTTCGTCGTATCGGGCGAGATGGAGGTGCTGTTCGATGACCGCACGGTACGGATGCGGGCTGGCGACTCGCTGTATTTCAACGCATCGATCCCGCATCGCTCGCGCTCGATTGGCAAGACCCTGGCACAGGCGCTGGTGGTAGTCAGCGACCGGAAGAGGGTGGGGTAGCGCGTGGTTTGCCACGCCATGGAATCTTCTGATCACGAGTTCGCGCTTTCACAACCGTGCAGGCAAGCGCCCCGATCCGGTGATTGCACCGGGACCGCGGACATGGCGGCCTGTGCTGAATGCCGCCCTGCCCGCGATCCGGCCCTCAGGCCTCAGGCGCGCTCGATCATGCGCAACACCGACGCGGCCAGGGCGCCATCGGCATCGCCCAGCAGGTCGACCGCGTCGAAATGATGGCCGCGCTCCTGCACCACCACCTGCACGTCAAAGCCGCATTCGCCCAGCAGCGCCTGGTATTCGCGCTGCAGCCGGTGGTACTCCGGCGACTCATCCCCGCCAACGGTCAGGATCATGGGCAATTTCACTCGTGGAACATGATGAATCGGGCTGTAGCTGGCGACATCCGCCTCGGTCAGGCCGACCACCTTGTTGAGATAGCACAGGCGGATAGGTTCCAGGTCATACAGGCCGCTGATCGCGCATCCGCCCTTGAGCACGTCAGCGGGGAGGCCGAACGACTCCCAATCGGTTCCTGCCAGCGTGGCGGTGAGATGTCCGCCGGCTGAGTGGCCGGATACATAGATGCGGTTCGCATCGAACCCCAGTTCGGCCGCATTGCCGTGGAGCCATGCCACGGCGTCGCGATTATCGCGGACGATCTCGGCCATCCCGACCTCCGGGGCGAGCCGGTAGTTCACCACGGCGACGTTGATGTCGTGCTTCAGGTACGGGGCGGCAACGTGGCTGAAGTCCGACTTGTCCAGCGATTGCCAGTAGCCGCCATGAATGAAGACGAGCAACGGACGGCTCCTGGTGGCTGCGGGAAAGAAGTCCAGCGCCTGCTTGGCGTCCAGGCCATACGCAAGGTTCTCCTTTACGGGATGGGCGCGACGGAATGCGGCGCTGGTGTTCTCCCATCCCCTGAAGATGTCCTGGAACCCGGGAATTCCCGCCCTGACGTTGTACTGCTTGTCCAGTTCTTCCTGATTGAAGTTTCGATACACTGACATTACTTTTGGCTCCAGACTGTGGGACCGATGCCTCGATTCCATTTGATCGTTGCGACGCATTTGGCGTCCGGCCAAAGATACGTATCGGCGTGTGGCTGCGCGCGCCCCTGGATGACAACGACTATCGCAAAGACGCCATGTTTGGAAAGAGCGAAAACCGGGATGACTACCAGGCGATAGACCGGCGAGTGGGCGGGATGGCGCGCAAGCTGAAGGACGGCTTCTATATCTCCGCGCATTCCCACCCGCGTGGCCAGCTGATCTACGCCTATGTGGGCGCTATCCTGGTGACCACCGATTTCGGCTCCTGGGTGGTGCCGCCTCAACGCGCGGTCTGGGTTCCGTGCAACGTCGAGCACGCCATGCAGGCCTGCGGCGATGTGGAGATGCGCACGGTCTATATTCGCGCTGATGCCATTCCTGATGAGTTGCGCAACTGTTGTGTCGTCGCTGTGCCGCCGCTGCTGCGCGAACTGATATCGGCCGCCGTGCGCATGCCGCTGGACTATGACGAAAGCGGCCGCGACGGCCTGGTGGTGCAGCTTCTGCTGCAGGAACTGCGCCCGCTTTCCGTGGTGCCGCTGCATCTGCCGATGCCCAAGGACCCTCGGCTGAGCAAGATCTGCGCAAAGATCCTCGAGGACCCTGCCGATGAGACTTCCGTGGCGGCGTGGAGCCGTTCGGTCGGCGCCAGCGAGCGCACCATCATCCGCCTGTTTCCCGAAGAAACGGGCATGACCTACAGCCGCTGGAAGCAGCAGGCCCGGCTGATGGCCGCGGTACGCCTGCTTGCCGAGGGCTGCCATGTCACGGACATCGCGCTGCAACTTGGCTATGAGAGTCCAAGTGCCTTCAGTGCCATGTTCAGGCGTGCGCTGGGCATGACGCCGACCGAATACTTCAGGGACATGGCTGGCGACTAGGCGCCAGCCGGCAGGTTGGCGTCTGCGCGACATCAACTGGCGTCGCCACGCGAATCTAAGGCTTAACCGTGCGGCACAGTCGTGGTGTCGGCGGAGGCCCGCACCGTGCTCACTTCGCCGACACTTTTTCAAGTCGAGGAGTCAGTATGTCAGTGATGGATCGTATCCAGGCTGCCGGCATTGTCTTGCCTGCCACGGAATTTCCCAAAGCGCACTATGTCCCTTACACCCTGCACCATGGTTTGCTGACGGTATCGGGGCAGTTGCCGCTTCAGGACGGCAAGCCGGTCTTCGTCGGCAAGGTCCCGGGCGCAGTCACCGTCGAAGCGGCACAGCAGGCCGCGCGGTTGTGCCTGGCCAACCTGCTGGGTTGGGTGGCGGCAGCGACCGATGGGGATTTCGAACGAATCCGGGGCATCGTCCGCGTTGGAGGCTATGTTGCGGCGGAGCCGGGTTTCCATGATGCGCCGCTGGTGATCAATGCAGCGTCGGAATTGCTGAACCGGATCTTTGAAGAGAGAGGGCGCCATGCCCGCCTGGCGCTCGGCGTGGCGAGCCTTCCCTTCGGTGCCCCGGTGGAGATCGAGGCGACATTTGCGCTGGACGCGTAGGCGATGGGCACCGCGAAAAAGGCGGGGTACGCCGACGTCCTGGTCGGACTGCAATATGGCGATGAGGGGAAGGCGCGGGTCGTCGATCACCTCGCCGGCGAGTACGAGGTGATTGCGCGCTTCAACGGCGGCGCGAACGCCGGGCATACCATCGCCACGCCTGACGGAACCTTGCGGCTACGGCAGGTCCCCTCCGGGGTGCTGCATCCCGGCGTTGCGCTCTACATCGGCTCAGGCTGCGTGATCGGGTTGCAGCAACTGGCAGCCGAAATCGAGATGCTCGCGGCGCAGGGGATCGATCTGGGCGGGCGGTTGACGATCAGTGACAGGTGTCCGGTCGTCCAGCCTCTCCATGTCCTGGCCGATCGCCACGATGGCGCCCAGATTGGCACCACCGGCAACGGCATCGGCCCGTGTTATGCGGATCTCGCGACCCGCGTGCGGGGAGGGGAGCGATCTTCGTTTCAGCTCCGCGACCTGGTGGTTGACGGGAGCCGGGTGTTCGAGCAGATGATGCGGCTGGCCGTGCAGCGCGACGGCGACGGCGAGGGTCTTGTGGCCGTGGTGAACGCGATGCGCCAGGCGTGGAAGGTGGTTGAGCCGTTCGTGACGGACGATCCGGTTGCGCTCTTGCGGCGGGTCGAAGCGGGTGCCAATGTGCTCTTCGAGGGCGCGCAGTCCGTCATGCTCGATGTGGTGCAGGGCGTTCAGCCTTGGGTCACGTCCAGCCATACGATGCCTTCTTACGCGTATGTGGGTGGCGACCTCCCATGCAAGTATCACCGCAAGACCATCGGCGTCGCCAAGGCGATCGTATCCCGGGTCGGCAGCGGGCCGTTGCCAACCGAACTTGGCGCAGGGCGATCCGAGGCCTATTGCGCCGATGCGGCGCGGGAGGGCCGCGGCGGGGCCGACGAGGCGGCCAGGCTGGATCCGCTGGCTTTGCTCGCCGAAGCGGACGAATTCTCCATCGGCGTGGGGATCCGGATGCTGTCGAATGAGTACGGCACCGGAACCGGCCGGCCACGGCGGGTAGGGCTGCTTGACGTGGCGCAGCTCCGGCTTGCTGTACGGCAATGCGGGGTTGACGAGGTGTATCTGAACAAGTGCGACAGCCTGGCGGCCTTTGACCGCACGCGCGAGCGCTGCATCCCGGTCGTTGCCGGCGCCACTGACACCGGTGGCCAGCGCGTGGTGCGGTTTCCTGCCTTTGCCGAAGACACCATCCCGAGGGATGCCACTTCCCCCCTGCCTCCGCAACTGGAAGCCCTGCTTGAATGGCTGGCGGATGCCATTGGCCGGCCCTTGCGCGGAATTGGTTTGGGGCCCGGACGCGCGCAGATGCGGCATTTTCAGAACCATCAGCAGACGAGACCATGACGACCACGACACCCGCCTACCTTCACAACGAAATGCGCCGGACCGACCTGGCCTGGACCGACTGGCCGGCCATCGAGGCCTTCCTCCGGAACGAGCTGATCTGCCGGGTCGCGGTGCATGACACACCCTATCCCTACATTACCGCGCAGAGCTTTACCTTCACCGGCGACGCCTTCCTGATCCACAGTTCCAGATTCGGAAAGCTGGCCTCGGCGATTCGGGCGAATCCCCTGGTCACGATCGAGGTCGACCGGCCCGTGGCCTTGCTGAAGGCACCGAAGGGACAGAATACAAGCCTCGAGTACTACAGCGCCATCGCGCGATGCGAAGTCAGGCTGCGTGACAGTACCGACGAGGTGCGTGCCCACCAGTACCAGGCGCTGGACAAGTTCCGGCCCGAGAAAGACTACTCGCCGATCGAGGACGGCGCAGCCAGCCAGATCGTTGCCTATCGCTGCGAGATTCATGAGATGAGCGCGAAGAAACGCATTCTTGCCGATGGACAGTACTCGCCACCGGGTCAGCCGAAAGCGCCGTACCTGCGCTATCCCTTCCAGTCCGGTGCCACGCTGTCCGGCTTGCCGCCGGAGGCATTCGATCCCCACAGGTTTGCTTCCAGGTGAGTCAGGCCATCGCGCGACATGAAGAGGTGCTCCGGCACCTCTTTTTTTTGGTTCAACGAGGAATTCCGGGGAACGCCGCCTTGATCTTTAGGAAGAAGTATTCCTCGTCACGGTAGCCGTAGGCTCGGCGCTTGATGACTTTGATGGTGTTGTTGATGCCCTCAACGACGCTTGTGTTCAGCGGGTGCCGGCATCACGCGCTATACGATGCCCGAGCGAACTGTTACGCCTTCCTGTGAGCGGAGAGGTGAACATTCGGATATCCGCATATTCTGATTTGACGCCTTCATTGCATGCTGCACTGCAAGTGTCGAACAAATCGGAGACACGATTTCACAGCGCGGTCGGCCGTCTCAGTTCGACCCATCGCGGTCGATCGGACTTCAGGAAACAGACATTCGATCATTTGATCCTCGAACGCGCCGAACAGGTCAAAATGCTCTATTCGTCATTACGCACGGCGCGCTGCTGATACGAAAACGTATTGGCGAACACCGAGTCGACATCTATGAGTTGTCCAATCGTGCTTCCCGCACGTAGCCGGTCCTGGAGAATGTGCTCTGTTTCCAGTAGCTCCTCGGCCTTGCCAATGATCTCTTCGCAGCGGGCGAACGGCACCACCACTACACCGTTTTCATCCGCCACAACGATATCGCCTGGTGAGACCGGTACGCCGCCGCACTGAACGGGAACGTTCACTTCACCGTAACCGGCGATGGCCGCAACATTGGGCACGATACCGCGGCACACGACCGGAAACCGAAGTCGGCGAATTTCCGGCACATCGCGGCAGGCTCCGTCGATAACTGCAGCGATAACGCCACGATTTAGCGCGGACAACGTCATGTTCTCCCCCCAGAACGCGGTGCTAGCCGACGTATGTGCGTCAATCACGATGACGTCGCCCGGTTCGCTAACGTCAATAGCCTTGAACGGCGCCGCGAGGTCCGACGCAAGCGCCCTGGCCGTGACTGCGGTGCCCACAAAGGAAAGAGGTTCGAAGATGGGCCGAAGGGAAGCCGACATCGCGCCGAATCGGCCCATACAGTCGGACAACGCACACGTCACGGAGTCGTACGATGCGATTAGCTCTCGATATCGACCTATCAGCTCGCTTGAAGGACGCACCACAGCAGGAATGATCATTTCAATCTCCCTTGGTGAATGGATCGTCAGCCGATAATAGACCAATGGAGTTTCGCTGGTAGCGACAGCGACCGAAGACCGAACCCCTTGACCAACGGGTGGCGCGCTTGAATGACGGTTTTCGGGAAACTCCTCTGATGACCGTTATTGGCCGAACTCGGCCGTCGGACCAGTGGCCTTCCCCGGAAATCGGCGATGAACCTTTTTTTTTTGGCCCACGCGACCCGCGGCAATTGGCTTGGCACCTGCGAGACAGACCTTGGCGTTCCCGCGCGCGTCGCGGCTGCGTCTCCACGCGACAGTAGCAGGCGATATCGCATCGATGCGTTATCGCCTGCCGCCAGTGCCCAAGAGCGCTGGCACTGGAACTACTGGAGACAAGATGAAGCTTACCTCTCTCGAACTGATGCGCGTGCGCACCGGCGACCGGCTGGAACGGCTACCCGTATGCGGGTATCACCGCCTTCTGTTTGCCATCATTGCGCTGGCCTTCTTTTTCGATAACCTCGACCTGGCCATGATGACGTATCTGCTGGGATCGATTCGGACGGAATTCGGGTTGACCGCAGCGCAGGCCGGCATGCTCGGCAGCGCCAGCTTCGTCGGCATGGCCACTGGCGCGATCAGCTCCGGGGTGCTGGCGGACAAGTTCGGCCGCAAGCCGGTCTTCCAGGTCAGCATGATCATCTGGGGCGTGGGCAGCTATCTTTGCTCCACCGCGAACGGTCCCATGGAGCTGGGTGCGTATCGGCTGTTGCTCGGGCTCGGCATGGGCATGGAGCTTCCATTGGCGCAGACGCTGATGTCGGAATTCATTCCCGCGCGCCAGCGCGGCAAGTACCTGGCGCTGATGGACGGAAACTGGCCGATCGCCTTCATTTGCGCTGGGCTGATGTCGTACTACGTGCTGAGCGCCTACACCTGGCGCACGATGTTCCTGCTCGGCGCGGTCCCGGCGCTATTCCTGATCGTAGTCCGCCGCTTTGTGCCCGAGTCCCCGCGCTGGCTGGAGTCGCAGGGACGCCATGCCGAAGCGGCCGACATTGTCGACCGTATCGAGCAATCGGTCATGCGGCGGATGAAGCTCGATGCGTTGCCGGAAGTCACGCCGGCGGCAGCGGCGGCGGAGCCGGCCACATCGGGCCTGCGCGTGCTCTGGTCCCGCGAGTACCGTAGCCGGACCTTGACCGTATGGGGCCTGTGGTTCTTCGCCCTGCTGGGGTTCTACGGCCTCAATACCTGGATTGGCGCGTTGCTGCAGCAATCGGGCCTCGGGGTAACCAAATCCGTGCTGTACACGGTGTATATCTCAATCGGCGGCATTCCCGGCTTTCTCTGGGCCGCATGGGCGGTGGAGCGCTGGGGGCGCAAGCCAGCATGCGTGGCGACTCTGGTGGGCGGGGCGTGCATGGTGTTTATCTACGGCAGGGTCGCCGGGTCCAGTCCCGACCCCATGGCGCTCTTCCTTTCCGGCGGCATGATGCAGTTCTTCATGTTCGGCATGTGGGCAGTGCTCTATACCTATACGCCGGAACTGTATCCCACGCGGGCGCGCGCTTCAGGTTGCGGGATGGCGTCGACGGTCGGGCGGATCGGATCGCTGCTGGGTCCGGCGTTGGTGGGGCTGGTTCTGCCCGTTGCCGGCCAGGCTGGAGTGTTCTGCCTTGGCGCGCTGTGTTTCCTTGCTGCGGCCGGCATCGTGTTCCGGTTCGGCATCGAGACCCGTGGCAGAGCGCTGGAGACCATTGCTGACTAATACCGCCCCTAGCGATGCATGCGCCCGGGCCCGGCAGCCTTCATGATGCACGCAGGCGCTTCGCATTTGCCATCGCGCGGCCGTGGATCGGCGCGAGGATCTGCTGCATCAGGTTTGTCGCCAGGTCTGCCAGCTGCAGCGGGTTGCCGGGGAACCCGGCGGCCAATTGCAGAAGGTCGGCCTGGCGTTCGAACCATTGCGCGGCGGATCGACTGGACGCCAGCGTCGCCGCGGCCGCGGAGGTCGCCCAAAGATGATCGCTGGTGTCCTTTGCGAGGGTCATGGTCAGGTTGATCCATCCCGAACCCATGGCAAGCAACGATTCAGACGCGGCCTCTCCTTTCTCAACGCTCATCAGGCTGAATTCGCGCTGGTCCTGTTCGCCAGGCGCCGGACCGGCGATGGCCATGCGCGTGGTGCGAATGCTGACGACATGTATTGCTGCCTGGAGCAGTTCGCACATGTCACGAAAGAGGCGGGAGGAGTTTGCAGAAGCGTCGAGGATCGGCTGCGGAAGAGGGGAGGAGGGCACGCGGGTTTTCCTTCGGCATCCGATGAATAACGGACACCTGGCAAGTTCTTGGGAGGCGAGCGGCGTCCGGGTCGCTTTTCGAAGGCGTAGCCGGCTGGCATGCCTCCAAGCATAGGGGTATTTATGTTGCATTGCACCATTTCTTTTGGTTTTCTGCGCTGGATCGGCACGACACGACAGGATCCGGCTTCCCCCGAGCCGCGCTACGCCAAAGCCCTGATTGGTGTCGAAGCCTCAACAGTGTGGGTACCTTGGCGCGCCTACCGCCGTGCGCCGCCGCGGCCTACGATTTGCTCCATGCCGCGGCACGCAGTGGTGAGTGCCACGGCATCCCTTCACATTTTCCATCCCTCAGGAGCCGACATGACTCAACGCGTGAATGCCATGAAGCAGTCCCCCGAACTCTTCAAGAAGTACCTGGAATTCGGCACCCTGCTGCAGGACAATGCGATCGAGCCATCCATCCGTGACCTGGTCGAGATTCGCGCTTCGCAACTCAATGGCTGTGCCTTCTGCCTGGACATGCACGTCAAGCAGTCGCGCATCCATGGCGAGCGAGAGCTCCGCCTTCACCATGTCGCGATCTGGCGCGAATCGACGCTGTTCCAGCCACGCGAGCGGGCCGCGCTGGCGTGGACCGAGGTGCTGACCAATATCCCGCCGCACGGTGTGCCGGATGACCTGTACGAGCGCGTGCGCGCGCATCTGTCGGAAAAGGAACTCTCGGACCTGACCTTTCTGGTCATGGCCATCAATGGCTGGAACCGGCTGAACGTGGCCTTCCGGACCGTGCCGGGCTCGGCCGACAAGGCCTATGGCCTCGATAAGGCAAAGCTGGAGTGACATCGTGAAAATCATCAGAACGCCGGGCCTGGCCCCGCTGCTGCTTTCCGTCCTGCTGGTGGCGCAACCGGCCATGGCTGCGCCGCCGGAGCCCAAGGTGACATGGTGCTGTTGCTGAAGAACAAGGGCGCTCCGATCCTGACGCCAACGAAGTAGCACATTGGCCGGCTGCGGATGCGATCCCGAAGGTTCAGGGATCGCATCCGCGGGCCCGTCGTTGCGCGCAGCTCAGTCAACCACTGCCACGACGCTGACAATGCCCTGCCTGGCCATCTTCACATAGGGGCAGAAGCGCTCGGTATTGCGCACCAGTTCTTCCGCCACCTGTCGTTGCACGCCAGGCATCCTGACCCGGATGTCCGCGGCCAGCGCGAAGCCGCCGTCAACGGGATCGCGGCCGAACGCTATCTCCACTTCCACTGCGAGGTTGTCGACGCTGACATTGGATCGCTGGGCCAGCAGGTTCAGCGCCCCATGAAAGCAGGCGGCATATCCCGCGGCGAACAACTGCTCGGGATTGGTGCCGTGGCCGTGGCCGGGGCCGCCCAGCGCCGCCGGCAGCCGCAGGTCGATGACAAGATTGCCGTCGTCGGAACGCGCCACGCCCGAGGCGCGGCCGTGTCCGGTTTCCCCGCCCGAGACGGTGACGGTCGTGGTGTAGAGGGCGTGGAAGCCCTGCCCGCGATACTTGTCGAGCAGGCTCAGCGGGGGGGCTTGCAGCCCCTTGTTGTCCATATGGCCCGCCCGCGTTGTCAGGCCTTCGGCTTCTGGCTCTGTCGCAGCCACGCTTCGAAAGCGGTCTTGCCCAGGCGTGCCGGGCCTTCCGGTACCAGCGTATCGTCTTGCAGTTCGGCGCCGAAATAGCGGGCCTTGCCATCGACGACAACCTTGCGCGGATCCTTGGTGGCATCGAGATAGCGTTGCACGAGGTCGCTCAGGTGGAAGCGTTCCGGCCCGGCGATATCGACGATGCCGTTGACGGGATCGGCAAGGGCGTGGTCGGCCACAGCTTCGGCCACGTCATCCGAGGCAATCGGCTGGATCGATGCGGATGACAGGCGCACGGAATCGCCATCGGCGCCCGACTGGACGATGCCGCCAAGGAATTCGAGGAACTGCGTGGAGCGGACAATGGTGTAAGGGATGCCGGCGTTCCGGATCAGCGCTTCCTGCGCAATCTTGCCGCGGAAGTAGCCACTTTGTGAGAGCTTGTCCGTGCCGACCACTGACAGCGCCACATGGTGCGCGACACCGGCTGCCTTCTCCGCCGCCGCAAGGTTGCGGCCGGACGTCTCGAAGAAATGCAGGACGGCATCATCCGCGAACGATGGCGAGTTGGCCACGTCCACGACAACCTGCGCCCCGGCAAGTGCCTGGCTCAGGCCTTCGCCTGTCAGCGCATTCACGCCGGTCTGCGGAGACGCGGCAACGACTTCATGGCCTTGCCCGGCAAGCCGGGCGACGACCTTGCTGCCGATCAGGCCAGTACCTCCAATCACAACGATCTTCATCATGCACCTCGATTCTGGTGGAAGGGATGGGCATCCAACCCATGTCCCATGCTAGGCGAAGGGGTGCAGTGACGGTAGCGCCGGCGGCGGACGCATGGTGTTTCCCGTTCGGCACCAATGGTGCGGCCGGGTTGTGGCGTTTTCTCAGCCGGTCACCTTCGACCGATACTCGCTGGGCGAGAAGCCCAGGTTGCGCTGGAACGTAAGGCGCATCCGTTCCTCGCTGCCGAAGCCGCACTGCCTTGCGATCTGCTCCACCGGCAGATGCAGGTCCTGGAGCAGCCGGCGTGCGGCTTCCAGCCGGAAATGCTCAACCCCCTTGGCCGGGGTGCGCCCGGTCTTTTGCTTGTAGACCCGGGCAAAGTTGCGGGGGCTCATTCCGACCTGTTCGGCGAGCTGTTCCACTGACAGCCCTTCCCGCGACAGGTTTTCGATGATCCATAGATGGAGCGCCTCGAACAGCGGCACGTGCCGGCTCTGCGCCAGCAGGATCTCGCTGATCTGAGGCTGCGTGCCCGGCCGCTTGATGAAGACCGCCAGCTCCCTGGCCGCGCTCAGCGAGATATCGTGGCCATAGTCGTCCTCGACCAGCGCAAGCGCCATGTCGATGCCGGTGGTCACGCCGGCCGAGGTCCAGATGCGGTCCTGGCGGACGAAAATGGCGTCCCGGTCCAGTTCGACCGCGGCAAAGCGCGCGCGGAACTGCGCATGCATCGCCCAGTGAGTGGCAGCGCGCCTGCCGTCAAGCAAGCCCGCTTGCGCAAGCAGGAAGGCCCCGCTGCAGACCGAGGCAACGCGGCGTACCTGTCCGGCGGCCTGCTGCAGCCAGGCGACCAGCGAGGTGGCGCTGTCGAGCACCCTGACCATCTCGGGGGCACCCGGGAGGATGATCGTATCGATGTGCTGCAGATCGATTTCCGAGAGCGCCATGGCCTGCACGGCGGTGCCTTCGGCCGAGGCAACCAGGCCGCCGTGCTCGCTTGCCAGATGGCTCCGGTAGCCGGCGAAGCCGCGTTCGCGTGCAAACCGGGAGGCAGCCCAGAACACGGTTTGCGGTCCGGTGAGATCAAGCAGGCTCATGTCCGGGAAGGCCACGAACAGAAGATTGCGTGGCTGGTCGTCAAGTGTCCGGGAAGAGGGCGCAGGCGGAGAGGGAACCATGGCAGGGATCTTGAAAGTCGATGGATGTTATGCCGCCGGCGCGATCCCGCGCAAGGCATGTGGCCGGCAAGCACGCGCAGTGCGACGCCTTCGCCACGGATCGCAGCGGAAGGCCCTGTGGACCGGCGCCTTCCGCTGCTTCATATCTGCATTGTCGCCGCTCGCGCCGGGCCGGATGGCAGAAATCCAGGGGCATCTGTCATTTACCCGGGCATGGCGGGTCATTACGATCATGCCATGGTTGTGCACCGCACAGCGTGGACCCTCATTCGTTGCGCCGCGCCGAAAGGCAATGACATGGACATCGTTGTCCCAGACGTTCACCCGACGTCCCCTGTCAACCGCGGGGGGGCGGATAGAGACGTAACCGGTATGCCGCAGCGGGGCTTTCGCCCCGGCCCGCCGGATCGCGCGGACGGGCTGTCCGCCAGTTTCGCGGCAAGCTACGCCGGCATCATCGCCTTCATGGCGGTCGCCACCGAGGGCAGCTTCTCCAAGGCGGGCGAGCGGCTGGGCATCGGCCGCTCAGCGGTCAGCCGCAACGTCCTGAAGCTGGAAACGCAGCTGAGCACGCGGCTGTTCCTGCGCACCACGCGCACCACCCAACTGACCCGCGAGGGCGAGCGCTTCTTCGAGAACTGTCACCAGGGCGTGGCGCATATCGTCGAGGCCATGAACGACATGCTGGAACTGCGCCTTGGACCGCCAAGCGGCCTGCTTCGCATTAGCGCGACGGCCGGCTTCGGGCGCAAGGTGGTGGCGCCGCTGCTGTCGAAGTTCTCGGCGGCTTATCCGGACATTTCCCTGGACCTGGTGCTCGATGACCGGCCAACGGACTTCGCGGCCGGGAACATCGACGTCGCGTTCCGCAATGGCCGCATCGAGGATTCAAGCATCGTTGCGAAGCAGCTGATCCCGATGCAGATGGCTGTGTGCGCGTCTCCTGCCTACGCGGCGCGGCATGGACTACCGTCGACGCTGGAGGATCTCGCCCGGCACGAATGCATCAACACCCGCATCGCCGGCGCGCGCATCCTTGAATGGGAATTCAAGGTCGAGGGGCATGTGCGCAAGGTTGTGCCTGCCGCAAGGCTGACGTTCAATGACCCTGAGCTGGTGCTGGCGGCGGTGCTCGACGGGCTGGGCATCGCGCAGATGGCGGGCTACCAGGCCTGCGACCGCATCGCCCGCGGCGAACTGGTCATCGCCATGGGACGGTATGCGCCTGACGACCGCGGGCATTACATCTGTTACCTCGGCCGCCAGCACCTGCCCTCGCGCATCCGCGTTTTTGTTGACTTCATGACTGAAGAGATCCGGGCGCTCAATCTGCATTGCCTGGCGGATTTCTACACGGACTACTCGACGACAGGCTACCGGTCCTTCAGATAGCGTTGTTGTAAGGGCGCGGGCAATCGAATGTCCCGCCTCAGCTCCCGCACGCGTGAATCAGGAACTCCCTCAGCGCATCCGCCGGCTTGCCCAGCTTGCGCCCGGGCTGCCACAGCATGCCAACTTCCATGTCCGGCACCGCATTGGCAATCGGGCGGGCCTCGATCTGCTTTCCCTCCAGTGACCACGGGCGATACACCATGTCGGACAGCACGGTGACGCCGAAGCCATGCGCCACCAGCCCGCGCAGGGCCTCCATCGAGCCGGTCCGGAATGCGACCTTGGGTGCGAGCCGGTGGCTGCGCCAGTAACGCAGCGTGGATTCCTCGGCCTCGTCCACGGTGATGAGGATATACGGATAGGCCGCAATATCGCGCAGCGAAGGGCGCTCGACGGCCAGCAGCGGATGGCTGGACGAAGTCCACAACTGGCGCCGGGATCGCATCAGCGTATGGCGCTGGAAGCGCTGGGGCCGCTCCAGGTTCGACAGCAGCGCGATGCCCAGCTCGATCTCCCCCGCCAGCACGGCCCGCTCGATATCGGGCCGGTCCATGTCGAGCAGATCCAGTTCGATGTCCGGATAGTTGGTGCGAAAGCGCGCCAGCAGCCCCGGCAGGAAGTAGCCCAGCACCGTATAGGAGGCGGCAAGGCGCACGCTGCCCTGCAACCCGTGCACCTGGAAGCGCGGCTCGCGCAGCGCATCCTCGACCGAATCCAGGATCTGGCGGGCGTGCTGGAAGAAGAGGTGGCCTTCTGCCGTCAACGTCACCCCATGGGGCCGGCGCTCGAACAGGCGTACCGCCAGGCGCTGCTCAAGCGCCAGCACGGCATTGGTGATGGCCGACTGCGAGACATGCTCGGCGGTCGCGGCCATCGAGAATTGCCCGGTCTCCGCGGCCGCGACGAAGTAGCGGAACTGCCTCAGCGTGACTTCCTTGGCCAGTCTTTCCGAGCCTTCGCGCGCCTTGGACATGGGAATCTCCGGGTTATCCGTTTTTCAGATATCAGGTGTTTGAATTCATGATTTTACGATGACGGCACGGATTTCTAAACTGCTCCGGATACAAGAGAACAAGCACGGAGACTGAGATCGTGAATGCCCCGCTGAACCCCGCCTTGCTCGAAGCCCTGGCCAGCGCCAGCCTGGACGACAAGTACACCCTGGAGCAGGGCCGCGTCTACATGAGCGGCGTGCAGGCCCTGGTCCGCCTGCCAATGCTACAGAAGGCGCGCGACCGCGCCGCCGGCCTCAACACCGCCGGCTTTATCTCGGGCTATCGCGGCTCGCCGCTGGGCGGCGTCGACCAGGCCCTGTGGAAGGCCAAGCAGCACCTGGCGGCCAGCGACGTGGTGTTCCAGCCCGGCGTCAACGAAGACCTTGCCGCGACCGCCGTCTGGGGCAGCCAGCAGGTCAACCTGTTCCCCGGCGCCACGCGCGACGGCGTGTTCTCGATGTGGTATGGCAAGGGGCCGGGCGTGGACCGGTCCATCGACGTGCTCAAGCACGCCAATTCGGCCGGCTCGTCGCGCCATGGCGGCGTGCTGCTGCTGGCCGGCGACGACCATGCCGCCAAGTCCTCCACCGTGGCGCACCAGTCGGAGCACGTGCTGCAGGCCGCCGGCATCCCGGTGCTGTACCCCGCCAATGTGCAGGAGTACCTCGACTACGGCCTGCATGGCTGGGCCATGAGCCGGTATTCCGGCCTGTGGGTGGCAATGAAGTGCGTCACCGACGTGGTGGAGTCGACCGCCTCGGTCGAGATCGATCCCGAGCGCGTGCAGATCGCGCTGCCGCAGGACTTTGTCATGCCGCAGGGCGGACTCAATATCCGCTGGCCCGATTCCCCGCTGGAGCAGGAGGCGCGGCTGCTTGACCACAAGTGGTATGCGGCGCTGGCCTATGTGCGGGCCAACCGCCTCAATCGCGTCGTGCTCGATTCGCCGAACGCGCGCTTCGGCATCATGACCGCCGGCAAGGCGTACCTGGACGTGCGCCAGGCGCTCGCAGACCTGGGCCTGGACGATGACACCTGCGCCCGCATCGGCATCCGCGTCTACAAGGTGGGTTGCGTGTGGCCGCTGGAGGCGCACGGCGCCCGTGAGTTCGCCACCGGCCTGGAAGAGATCCTGGTGGTGGAAGAGAAGCGGCAGATCCTCGAATACGCACTCAAGGAAGAGCTGTACAACTGGCGCGAGGATGTGCGGCCCAAGGTCTTCGGCAAGTTCGACCAGCGTGGCAACGATGGCGGCGAGTGGTCGGTGCCGCGTGGCAACTGGCTGCTGCCCGCGCACTATGAATTGTCGCCGGCGCTGATCGCCAAGGCTATCGCCCGCCGGCTGGAACGTTTTGACCTGCCGGAAGCGGTGCGCGCACGCATTGCCGCGCGCGTGGCGCTGATCGAGGCCAAGGAGCGCGAGGCCGCGCAGCCGCGCATCGCGGTGGAGCGCAAGCCCTGGTTCTGCTCGGGGTGCCCGCACAATACGTCCACGCGCGTGCCGGAGGGCTCGCGTGCGCTGGCCGGCATCGGGTGCCACTACATGACCCTGTGGATGGACCGCAATACCGACACCTTCAGCCAGATGGGCGGCGAAGGCGTGGCCTGGACCGGCCAGATGCATTTCACCGGCGACAAGCACGTGTTTGCCAACCTGGGCGACGGCACGTATTTCCACTCGGGGCTGCTGGCCATCCGCGCATCGATCGCGGCCAAGGCCAATATCACCTACAAGATCCTGTTCAATGACGCCGTGGCAATGACCGGCGGGCAGCCCATCGACGGCGTGCTGACGGTGCCGCAGATTGCGCACCAGGTGCTGGCCGAGGGCGCGAAGAAGCTGGTCGTCGTCACCGACGAGCCGCAGAAGTATGGCGACGGCGCCATGCTGCCGTCGGGCGTGACTGTGTTCCATCGCGACCAGCTCGACGCCGTCCAGGTCGAGCTGCGCGATACCGCGGGCGTCACCATCCTGATCTACGACCAGACCTGCGCGACCGAGAAGCGCCGCCGCCGCAAGCGCGGCACCTATCCTGACCCGGCCAAGCGCGCCTTTATCAACGACGCGGTCTGCGAGGGCTGCGGCGATTGCTCGGCCAAGTCCAACTGCCTGTCGGTGGAGCCGCTGGAGACCGAACTCGGGACCAAGCGCAAGATCAACCAGTCGTCGTGCAACAAGGATTTCTCCTGCGTCAACGGCTTCTGCCCGAGCTTTGTCACTGCCGAGGGGGCGCAGGTGCGCAAGCCCGCGGCAGCGGGTGGCAAAGGCACCGGCGCCGACTTCGAGGCGCTGCCGCTGCCGCGGCTGCCGGCCCTGGAGCGGCCGTACGGCGTGCTGGTCACCGGTGTGGGCGGCACTGGCGTGGTCACCATCGGCGGCCTGCTGGGCATGGCATCGCACCTTGAACGCAAGGGCGTGACCGTGCTCGACATGGCTGGCCTGGCACAGAAGGGCGGGGCTGTGATCAGCCACGTGCAGATCGCACCGGGCCCGGACGACCTGCACGCGACGCGTATCGCGACGGGTGAGGCGCGCCTGGTGATCGGGGGCGACGCCATCGTCTCGGCGTCGCCCGAGGTGTTGTCGAAGGTCCGGCATGGCCTGACCGCCGCCGTGGTCAACAGCGCCAACACGCCCACCGCGGAATTCATCAAGAACCCGAAGTGGAAGTTCCCCGGTGCCAGCGCCGAGCAGGACCTGCGCGCCAGCGTGGGCGATGCCTGCGCATTCTTCGACGCCAGCGCATGGGCGGTGACCCTGCTGGCCGACGCCATCTACTCCAACCCGCTGTTGCTCGGCTTTGCCTGGCAGAAGGGCTGGATCCCGCTGCAGCGTGAAAGCCTGCTGCGCGCGATCGAACTCAATGGAGTGTCGATCGACAAGAACCGGCTGGCATTCGAATGGGGGCGGTATCTCGCGCACCATGGCGAGGCGGCGGTCAAGGCGCACTTGCCGGGTGCTCCGGCGGCCCCGGCCGCACAGGTCGTGGCAATCCCGCAGGCGCTCGACACCCTGATCCGCAAGCGCGAGACGATGCTGGCCGAATACCAGAACTCTGCATATGCCGCCCGCTACCGCGAGGCTGTCGAGCGCATCCGCGCCGCGGAGCAGCAACTGGGCATCGACCGCAAGCTGCCGTTGACCGAGGCCGTGGCCCGTAACCTGGCCAAGCTGATGGCCTACAAAGACGAATACGAGGTGGCGCGCCTCTACGCCGATCCCGCCTTCCTGGACAAGCTGCGCGCCCAGTTTGAAGGGGAGCCCGGCCGCGACTACCAGCTCAACTTCTGGCTGGCGCCGCCGCTGCTGGCCAAGACCGACAAGGGCCACCCGGTCAAGCGCCGCTTCGGTCCGCGCACGATGACGGCATTCCGCTTGCTGGCGCGCCTGAAGGGGTTGCGTGGCACGGCGTTCGATGTGTTTGGCAAGACTGCCGAGCGCCGCGCCGAGCGGGCGCTGGTCAACGACTATCTGGCCTTGGTCGACGAGTTCGCGGCGTCCCTGAGCGCGGACAACGTCGACACCGCGCTGGCGCTTGCCGCGTTGCCGGAGGATATCCGCGGCTACGGCCACGTGAAGGAGGCCAGCATGGATGCGGCGGCAGTACGGCGGGACGCGTTGCTGGCGCAGTATCGCGGCGCGGCCCGGCGGGCTGCTGCTTGAGGGGCGGGCGGTTCGAGCCCTGCGCCGAACCGCCCCCCTGTCTATGCTTCGCGCCGGGCGAGCGCCAGAAAGGCGCCCAGGCCCAGCATCGTCACGCCCGACATCCGGGTCATCAAGCGGGCGCGAGCTTCGCGGGCGGCGCCGGACTTGAGCAGACGATGCGCGGCAAACACGACAACAACGTCGACCAGCGTATTGAGCGCGACGCAAATGCAGCCCAACAGCACCAACTGCGGCACCAGAGCTTCGCTCGCCGAGACAAACTGCGGCAGGAACGCCAGAAAGAACAGCGCCGTCTTGACGTTCAGGACCTCGACCATGATGCCCTCGACCAGAGCGCGGCGCGCACCTCTGGATGGCATGGTTTCGAGCGTGACCGGCGCCTGCTTGCGCATCAGCATGCGAATCCCCAGGTACACCAGATAAGCAGCACCCAGATACTTGAGCAGGTTGAATGCCACGGCCGACTGGGCAATGACCAGCGACAGGCCCAAGGCTGCCGCGAGCACATGGAGCAAGCCTCCGAGGGCGGTGCCGAAGCATGAAGCCAGGCCTGCGGATCGGCCGCCAGCCACCGTTCGTGCAACGACATAGGCGATGGCCGGGCCGGGGGTGATGGCGAGAACGATGGCTGCGATCAGGAAGGAGATGAATGACATGGCGGGGTATTCGTCAATGGTGAGGAAAAGCTGAGCGCGGGCCCGGGGGCAATTCAACCAGCCTTGCGCATGGACTGCGCAAGTTCGCCATACCCCCGCGCCTCCAGGGTCTCGGCGGCACCGAGGCGGTCCCGCAACTCCCTGTTCTGGCTGACCTTGACCTTGCCCACCAGCGAAGTGACGGCGATCTCGATGCCCACGATGTTGCGCAGCATGCTGTCGATGTACTCCGGCGCGGAGTCCCCCATCTTCCAGGGCCTGGGTTCGGCTGCCTCGTGCCGCCGTGTCAGGCGCGCAACCAGGCGGCGAACAAAACGCTCGTCGTCATGCACGGTGATCGTGCCGTGCGCGTGCACCACCTCGTAGTTCCAGGTCGGCACCTGGCGGTGCGCCTCATGCTTGCTCGGGTACCAGTTGGGCGAGATATAGGCCTCGGCGCCCCGGAACACGACCATGACCGGCGAGCCGGTGGGGCAACGCTGCCAGAGTGGGTTCGCGCGGGCCACGTGGGCTGTGAGCACGCCGTGGGTTCCCTCGCCGGGATCGAACTCGAACGGGATGTGGTCGGCATCCAGTCCGGCGCTGCCTTGCGTAACCAGCATCCCCAGCGGGTGCTCGCGGATGATGCGGCCCAGTTCCTCTGGCCGGTTTTCAGCAAAGTGAGCAGGAATATACATGGTGGGGAATCGGAAGCGATGGAATGCTCGATACTGTCGCCGACAACTGGCACAATCGGAAGGTCCGGTTTTCATGATTCTTTATGGGCCAGTCACGCCAGCCAGCCGGTACCCGTGCCGGAGCCACGGGCGCGGGGCGCCGCATCTACGATCTTCTGCGTGCCCAGATCGCGGACGGCACCCTGCCGCCGGGCGCCCGGGCGCCGTCCACACGGGCGCTGGCGTCCGAGTTGGGGGTGTCGCGTACCACTGTCACCGCCGCCTACGAACAACTTGCTGCCGAGGGCTTCCTCGTCACTGCGGTGGGGCGCGTGGCCCGAATCGCCAGCCCCCTGGCGGCACCGGCACCAGCCGGGATCAGCGCAGGCCGGCGCGCCAGGTCCGCCCCAACCCTGTCCGAATTCGGGCGCCGCGTGGCGGGACTCGGCATGCCGGCACTGCTGCAGGCTGAACCGGTTCGTTTCGACTTCCTGTATGGGGCGGTGGCTTCGCGGGACTTCCCAACCCTGGCCTGGCGGCGTGCCTACCAGGCCGAACTGCTGCGCCAGCAAAACAGCCTGTCTTACGCCCCGCCCGAAGGTGAGGCGTCGCTGCGACGCGCCCTCCAGGGCTATTTGCGGCGTGCCCGGGGACTGGCCTGCGAGGCCGAGCAGGTTCTGGTGGTGCATGGCTCGCAGCAGGCCATCGACCTGTGCGCGCGGCTGCTGCTGGATGCCGGCGACGCCTTTGCCTTCGAAGATCCCGGCTACCTGATGGCGAGGCGCTGCTTCGAAGCCACCGGCGCCAGGTGCCAGGCCACGCCGGTGGACGGGCATGGCCTGGATACCGCCAGCCTTCCCCAGGACGATCGTGTGCGCCTGGTGTACGTGACACCGTCGCACCAGTTCCCACTAGGGGGCGTGCTGCCGATCGGCCGGCGCCTGGAGCTGCTGCAATGGGCGCAGCGCCACGACGCCTGGATCATCGAGGACGACTACGACGGGGAGTTCCGCTACGGCCAGCGCCCGATCGACACGCTGCGCTCGATCGACACCGACGGCCGCGTGATCTACGTCGGCACTTTCTCCAAGGCGCTGTCGCCACAACTGCGGCTCGGCTACCTGGTGCTGCCGCCTGAGCTGGTGCCGGTGTTCCGGCAGGCCAAGCGGCTGGCCGACCGCCATGCGCCCGTGCTGGAGCAGCGCGTGCTGGCAGCGCTGATCGAAAGCGGTGCCTACGAACGCCATGTGCGGCGCATGCGCCGGGAAAACGAGCGCCGGCGAGCGGCCTTGCTGGATGGCGTCGCACGTTTCCTGCCAGCGGACGCGGAAGTCTGCGGTACGGCGGCGGGGCTGCATGTGGTGCTGTGGTTGCCGTCGCTGCGGCCCCGCGACGAGACAGCGCTGGTGGCCGCTGCGCGCAGCCAGGATGTGGGGGTCTACCCGGTATCACCGTTGTTTGCAGGGGCCCGGCCGCACGGACAGCGTCGAGCGGCCGGGCTGGTGCTCGGTTATGCGAGTTTGACGGTGGAGCAGATTCAGCGGGGGATGCAGATTTTAGGGGCGGTGATTGCGGCGATGGGGCGGGCGCAAGGCCAGCCACATCAGCTTGATGGCCGCCTGACTACTGGTCAGGAGGCTCCAGGCGGGGGCCGCATCAATAGTTCATCGTCACGTTGAGCATGGCCACCCGCGGATTGCCCACTGGTAGCACGTTGTTGTTCAGGCCGCCCGCGTAGTACATCTTGTCGAACACGTTCTTGACGTTGAACGCCGCGCGCCAGTGCGATGCCACGTAGCCGACGGCAAGATCGGCCACCGTGTAGCCCGGCACGGTGTAGTTAAAGCTGTAGCCGCGCTTGGCGCTCTCGCCGCGCACGCCGGCACCGACGTACCAGCCAGCCAGCGCGCCGCGGAAGCGGTACTGGCTCCACACCGAGAAGCTGTGCCGGGGCACGCTGTTGAGCGGCTTGCCGACGTTCGCAGCCGTGGTGTCTTCGGTGACTTCGCTTGCGATATAGGCATAGGCGCCCGAAACGCTGAGGCCATTGCCGAGATCCTGCGTCAGCTCCATTTCCAGCCCGCGCGAACGCTGTTCGCCCACGGCCACGCTGAAGCCTGTGTTAACCGGATCGGTACTGAGCACATTGGTGCGGGTCAGGTCGAACGCGGCCAGGGTCAGCAGGCCGGTCTTGTCCGGCATGTCGAACTTGATGCCCACTTCGTACTGGCGGCCCTTCTCGGGCTTGAACGTGGCGCCGTTGACGTCGGTGCCGGCGTTCGGCAGGAACGAAGTGGCGAAGCTCAGGTACGGACGCGCCCAGTGCGTCAGGTCGTACATCACGCCCGCGCTGCCGGTGACGGCGTTGTCGTCGTTGCCGGTTCGCGACCGCGCCAGCCGGTCCGTCGTGCTCGTCTGCGCGGATTCGTAGCGCACGCCGCCGGTCACGGTCCAGCGCTCGGCGATACGGATCTGGTCGCGCAGGTAGAGGCCAACCGCGTTTAGCGTATCGGTCGCGTCCAGGCTATAGGCGGACGGGCAGTTGATGCTGGCGCCATAGACCGGGTTGTAGACGTTCAGCGCTGCCACGCGGCACGTCTTCTGCAGGCGGTCTTCCTTCGTATGGCGGTAGTCGATGCCAAAGGTCACGCTGTGGGCATGCCCCGTGAACGCGAAAGTCCGCTGCACGTTAGTGTCAACACCGAACGAGTCCCCCGAGAAGCTCTGCTGCGTGCCACTGCGGTTCATCGCCTGGCTGTTGACGGCCATGGTGCCGGCCGACACCAGCGTGCCGGTCAGCGACGACGTCTGGTAGCGCAGGTTCTGGTTCAAGGTCCAGCCGGAGTCGAAGCGGTGCGTCAGCGCGTAGCCGATGCGGTTCTGCTCGCCGTCATAAGACGGCGCATTCGGCTCGCCGATGAAGCGGTTGCTCGGCACCACGCCATTGCGGTTCGGCACCAGGGTGCCATTCACTGGAAGGCCCTGCTGGCGCACGTAGTTGCGTTGGCTGTGGCTGGCCAGGATCGTGAAGTCCGTGCGCGTGCCAAGGTCGAGCGTCAGCGATGGCGCGATCCAGCGGTTGCGATACCAGACGTAGTCGGTCGGATCGTCGCTGTTCATCATCAGCGCGTTCAGGCGGAACGCGGCCTTGCTGTCCTTGGCCAGCGGCGTGCCGACGTCGACCGTCGCCTGCCGGAAGCCGTAGTTGCCGACGGTCAGGCCCAGTTCACCGAACAGTTCGGCACGCGGGCGCTTGCTGACCATGTTGACCAGGCCGCCCGGCTGCACCGCGCCGAACAGGATCGAGGCCGGTCCCTTGAGCACTTCCACGCGTTCCACGCCGAACAGCTCCTGCGCCACGCGGTTGTTGCTGTCGACGAGCAATCCGTCGGCAAAGATCGATTCCGATGCACGCTGGCCGCGGATGATGAAGTCGTCCCAGCCGCGCCTGCCATAGACGTTGGTGACCACGCCGGCTGAGTTCTGCAGCGCGTCGCTGAGGTTCTGTGCCTGCTGGCTGTCGAGCAGGTCACGCGTAATGACGGTGATCGACTGCGCGGCGTCGGCCGCGGATTGATCCGACTTGGTCACTCCGGCCGGCCGCCGCGTGCTGAAGCCTACGTCAGTTTGCCCGTCGGCGGCGGCGCTGACCGTCACGGATGGCAGCGTGGCGGGATCTTCGGCGGCGTGGGAAACGACGGGAGGCAGGAGCAGGCAACTGACGGCGGCGGGTATGGCAAGACGGCGGACAAGCATGAGGGCGCAAGGTGAAAACGACGAAAGTGGCGCATCATAAATGAGAATGGTTTGTATTTACAAGAATTTCGTCCGGCAAAAACCGTACTGACTTTTTGATTCGTATCCATCAACGCCGTTTCTATGGCACATGCTTTCCCTACATAGCGGTCCCTGCGCAGCCCCGTTGCTGCTATCAATGTTCTCTTCCCGGCCGCCTGCCCATGAAACGCACCACCACCATTCCAACCCCGCCGCCCGATGCCGCACATGTCCTGGTGCCGGCCGACGCGCAGGCGGGCCATGCCTGCGCCGACGACCGCAACTTCGTCACCGCGCTGGCACGCGGCATGGAGCTGTTGCGCGCCTTCGGGCCGCAGGACGATTACCTGGGCAACGCCGAGCTGTCGCGGCGCACCGGCATCCCGCGCCCGACCGTGTCGCGGCTCACCTACACGCTGGCCACGCTCGGCTATCTCACCTACATCGAAGCCACTGAGAAGTACCGGCTGGGGCAGGGCGCGATGGTGCTGGGCCACCGCTATGTAGGCGGCGCCGGCATCCGCGAGATCGCGCAGCCGCTGATGCAGTCGCTGGCGTTTGCCTCCGATTGCACGGTGGCACTGGCCATGCCGGACCGGCACGCCATGGTCTACCTGGAAAGCTGCCAGCCGCGCGGGGCGCTGGTGATCCGGCTGGCGCCGGGCGCGCGCCTGCCGATGGCCACCTCGGCGATCGGCCGCGCCTGGCTGGCGGGGCTCGATGCCGATCACCGCGAGGCCGCGCTGGCCGAACTGGCGCGCCACTATGGCTCGCGCTGGCCCGCCGTGCGCACCGGCATCGACCGTGCGCTGCGCGACCACGCACGGCGCGGCTTCTGCGTGGCGCATGCCGAATGGGACCGCACCGTCAGCGGCGCCGCCGCGCCGCTGCGCCTGGCGGGCAGCAGCGAGGTGCTGGCGTTGAATATCGGCGGGGCCGCGACACGGCTGTCGCCCGAGATCCTGGAAAGCAACCTGGGCCCGCGCATCCGCGAACTGGCCGAGACCCTGCAGGCGCGGCTGTGGCAACCCGGCGGCGCGCGCGCGACCGCCCGCTTTGCTTCCGCGCAGCCGGACCCTGATACCTATCCCCACGCGTCCAACGCATGACGCGGGCACTGAATTCAACGAGGAGACAACCCATGGAAGTACGCAACAAGACCGTCGTGGTGACCGGCGCGGCCACCGGCATCGGGCGCGCGCTGGCGCTGGCCTTTGCGCAGGCCGGCGCGCGCGGCGTGGCCGTGGCCGACCTGAACGCGGCCGGCGCCGCCACCGTTGCCACCGAGGTCCAGGCCGCGGCGCCTGCGTGCCAGGTGTTCGCCCAGCCGGTCGACGTGGCCGATGCCGCCGCCGTGCAGGGCCTGGCCGACGAGGCCACGCGCCGCTTTGGCCAGGTCGACATCTTCTGTTCCAACGCCGGCATCATCCTGCGCAAGGGGCTGGATGCGAGCGCCGACGAGTGGCAGCGCATCTGGGAAATCAACGTGATGGCGCATATCCACGCGGCCAGGGCGGTGCTGCCGCAGATGCTGGAGCGCGGCGACGGCTACTTTATCAACACGGTGTCGGCAGCGGGCCTGTTGTCGCAGATCGGCTCGGCGCCGTATGCGGTGACCAAGCACGCCGCCATCGGCTTTGCCGAGTGGCTGTCGATCACCTACGGCGACCGCGGCATCAAGGTCAGCTGCATCTGCCCGCAGGGCGTGCAGACCAACATGCTGTTCGGCGAGAAGGGCGAGCGCAAGGGCTTCCTGCAGGAAGGCTCGGTCACCGCCGAGCACGTCGCCGCGGTGACGCTGGAAGGGGTGGCCGATGAGCGCTTCCTGATCTTGCCGCACCCGGAGGTGCTTGAGTACTATCGCCGCAAGGGCCAGGACTATGACCGCTGGCTGCGCGGCATGCGGCGCCTGCATGACAAGGTGATGCAGGAGTTCGGCGGCATCGCGGTATAGAGCTTAGCAGGTTCAGACGGCGGCAGTGGCCGCCGTCTTCACATAGCAGGCGGCCACGCAGCCGCCGGCAACAGGAGGAACACCCATGCGTTTCGGCACCCTTGCCGCGGCAATGCTTGTCACATCCGCGCTGGTCGGCGCGGCCCCCGCGCTCGCGCAAACCTGGCCCGCCAAGCCGATCCGGATCGTGGTCGGCTTCCCGACCGGCGGCGCGCCCGATACGCTGGCGCGCATCGTCTCGGAGAAGATCTCGCCATCGTGGGGCCAGCCCGTGATCGTGGACAACAAGCCCGGCGCGGGCGGCAATATCGGCGCCGAGGCGGTGGCGCACGCGCCGGCAGACGGCTACACCCTGGCACTGGGCACGGTCGGCACGCACTCGATCAACGGCGCGCTGTACAGCAAGATGCCGTACGACATGGTGAAGGACTTCGCGCCGGTCATGATGATCGCCTCGACGCCCAACGTGCTGGTGGTCAACCCCGGCGTGCCGGCGAAGACCACGGCCGAGCTGATCGCACTGGCGAAGAGCAAGCCCGGCGCGCTGACCTTCGGCACCCCCGGCGTCGGCACCTCGCCGCACGTGGCCGGAGAAATGTTCAATTCGATGGCCGGCGTCAAGATCACGCACGTGCCCTACAAGGGCCGAGCCATGGCCATCCCCGACCTGCTCGGCGGCCATATCACCATGATGTTCGACAACCTGCCGTCGGCCTTGCCCGTGGTGCGCGAGGGCAAGCTGCGCGCGCTGGGCATTACCAGCGCGAAGCGCTCGGCCTCGGCACCGGATATCCCGACACTGGCCGAGCAGGGCTTGCCTGGATTTGAAGCCGATTCATGGTTCGCCGTGTTCGCGCCGGCCAATACGCCGAAGGATGTGGTGGCCAGGCTCAACACTGAACTCAACCGCATCTTCACGCTGCCCGATGTGCAGGCGAAGCTGAAGACGCTGGGGCTGGATCCGATCCTGGGGACGCCGGAGAAACTGGCGGCATACCAGCGCCAGGAGATTGCAAAATGGGCGAGGGTGGTGAAGGAATCGGGGGCGAAGGCGGAGTAGGCCTTTAAATCCAGAGGGTTTGCTCCCCTCTCCCGCTTGCGGGAGAGGGGAGCACGCAATCACTGATCAGGCGTCCGGCTCCACCGCCCCCCGCGCAGGTTCCGCGCCGCTGGCATCGCGCAACCTGCTCAGGCTGATCAAGGCCCCCAGCGCCGCCACCACCGCCGCCAGATACAGCGCAATGCGGGCCGCGCCGGTCGGCGTCAGGCTGAACAGCAGCGCCACCACCGCTGTGCCGCTGGTCTGCCCCAGCAGCCGCGTGGTCGCCTGCGCGCCGCTGGCGCCGCCGCTGCGCTCGGGCGGCGTGGCGCCGATCATGGCGCGGTTGTTGGGGGACTGGAAGAAGCCGAAGCCCGTGCCGCACATCGCCATGCGCCAGACGATATCCAGGCTGCCGGCGTCCGGGCCCAGCGTGGCCAGCCCGACCAGCCCGCCCGCCAGCATGGCCAGGCCGATGCCGGCGAGGATGCTGGCCGGATAGCGGTCCGACAGCCGGCCCGACACCGTGGCCATCACCGCCACCATCAGCGGCCAGGGCGTGATCAGCAGGCCGGTTTCCTGCAGGGAGCGGCCGAGCTGGTATTCGAGATAGAACGGCAGCGCGATAAAGGCCAGCATCTGCGTCATGAAAGAGCAGAACGAGGTGCCCACCGCCAGCGTGAAGGAGCGGCTGGAAAACAGGTCCACCGGCACCAGCGGCGCGGGGCGCCCGTGCTGGCGCCGCACCAGCAGCCAACCCAGCATCACAGCGGCGGCCATGCCCGCGGCGCCTGCGATGCGCCAGCGGGCGTGGCCCAGGCCGTCGACGCCGAGGATGAACATGCCGAACACCAGCGCCGACAGCAGCGCGCTGCGGTAGTCGAACTCGCGCGGCTGCGGCGGCGTCGCGGGCAGCGAAGTGCGGCTCAGCACCAGCGCGACGATGGCCACCGGCACGTTGACCGCGAACAGCCATTTCCAGCTGGCGACCGCCAGGATCAGCGCGCCCAGCGACGGGCCCACGGCGATGGTCACGCCGACCACCAGCGCGTTCAGCCCGATGCCGCGGCCCAGGCGCGTGGGCGGGTAGATAAAGCGCACCAGCGCCGTGTTGACGCTCATGATGCCGGCGCCGCCGATGCCCTGCAGCACGCGCGCGGCCACCAGCATCGGCAGGTTGACCGCCAGCGCGCACAGCAGCGAGCCCAGCAGGAAGGTGGCCAGCCCCGCCCGGTACACGCGCTTGTAGCCAAGGATGTCCCCCAGCGACGAGAGCGGCAGCAGGCACACGGTCACCGTCAGCTGATAAGCGTTGACCACCCAGATCGTGCTGGACGGATCGGCCTGCAGCTCGCGTGAGATCGAGGGCAGGGCGATGTTGGCGATCGAACCATCGAGCACGGCCATGATCAGGCCGAAGAAAACAGTGAGGATCGCCCAGGTCCGCTGTGGCTGGGGAAGGCCTTGTTCTGGCTGCATGGGGAGAGACATTGAAGACAATGCCGCGCCAGCATTGCTCAGGCATGGCCAGGACGGCCATGGCGCAGCGTTGCCATTATCGTCCCGCGTGGCGATGCTCGCAAATCCGCTAATTGTGGTAAGGCGCAGCGCGCCGCGCGCATTATTCCGCTGCGGCGGCCTGCGCGTATCCGCGCAGCCGTTCATGCAGGGCTTCGGCCGCGGCTGCGGCGGCCGGGGTCCACGCCTGGGCGCCGTCACACAGTGCTTCCAGTGCCAGGCATGCCCCGACGATGGGCTGGCGGCGCACGATCATGAAGGCGCCGGCTGCGGCATGGACCCAGTGCCGCAATGCCGGCAGGTTCTGCTGCGCAATGATGTGCGCCAACGCTGGCAGGTCTTGTTGCAGCTGCCGGCGCAGCATGGCTTCGTAGCGGCGGCGATCAGCGGCTTCTGCCTGGGAAGCCGCAGCTGGCTCGTCATTGGTGCGAGGGGCCGCGGCATGCCGGCGGCCGGGCAGGCCATGCAGGCACGCCTGCAGGTCCTGCAACGACGCCGGCTTGGCGATAAAGCCGGAAAAGCCGCGCAGGCGCCAGTCTGCGCATGGCTCGCTGCCAGTGAATGCGCTGAAGGCCAGTACCGGCATGTCGGGATGCTGCGCGCGCACCGCGCGCAGCAGCGCATGGCCGTCCATGACTGGCATATGGATATCGGTCAGTACGGCGTCGATGTGCGTGCTCTTCAGCTCCGCCAGTGCCTGCCTGCCGTTGCCTGCAACGATCGGGTGGCAGCCAAGTGCCTGCAGCTGTTCGGCGATCAGGGTCTGGTTCAGCGCATTGTCCTCGGCGACAAGGATCGTCAGCGGCGCCTCGGCCGATGCCGGGAGTGCCTGCGCCGCCGGCGCCGGGCCTTCGGCCGCCTGGGCCACGCAGTCGAGCAGCGCGCGGTGGCTGTAGGCCGTGACTTCGTGCATGCCGGGGGCGCACTGGCACGGCCGATGCGGGCCCTCCTGTGTCACCCACACAACCGGGACCTTTGCCGCATCGCGCAGGCCGGCCAGTGCGGCCAGGGGGTACTCTTCAGTGGCGACGATAACGCGTGGCACCTTGACCTGGAAAGACGCCAGTGCGGCCGCCTGCGATGCCAGCACATCGGCACGCCAGCCTGCCGTGGCGAGCCACGCGGCCAGGGCCTCGCCGGTGCGCATGTGCTGGCACAGCACGACCACGTCGCCGCACTGCGCCGCGGCGGGCGGGACCGGCGGCAGCGGCGTGCCAGCGGCCGCCGGCAGCGGCACCGAGACCGTGAACGCGCTGCCCACGTCCGGCACGCTGTCCACTCTGATGCTGCCGCCCATCAGCTCGCACAGCCGGGCGCAGATCGACAAGCCCAGGCCAGTGCCGCCGTAGCGGCTGGCGGTTGCGGCATCGCCCTGCACGAAGGGCTGGAACACGCGCGCCGCCAGCGACGGCGGCATGCCGATGCCGGAATCGCTGACGCGGCAGACCAGCCGCTGCGTGCCGTGGTGGTCCTGGCGCAGCTCGCCGCTTAAGGTGATGCGGCCGCTGGCAGTGAACTTGAAGGCGTTGCTCAGCAGGTTGTTCAACACCTGCACCAGGCGCATGCGGTCGCCTGTGACCTCAGCATCCAGCGATGGCGACAGCTGCAGGTGGAAGCGGATGGGGCGGCCGGCCACCATCGGCGCATGGGTCAGCGCCACGCTTTCCAGCGCCTCGACGGGGCGGAAGGGCGCGTTGACCAGCCTGAGCTTGCCGGCATCGATCTTGGAAAAATCCAGCACATCGTTGACGATCCGGCGCAGCGCCTCGGCGGCGCTGTCCAGCGCCCTGAGCCGGGGCGCGTGTGCCGCCAGGCCGCTGCCGCGCGCGAGCAGCTCCAGGTTGCCCAGCAATGCGTTCAGCGGCGTACGGATTTCGTGGCTCATCGCGGCGAAGAAGGTCGAGCGTGCGCGCATCATTGCCTCGGTGGCCTGCTGGGCGGAGCGCAACTGCTCTTGCAGTGCCTGCTGCGCGGTGCAGTCCTGCACGGCGCAGAACAGCACTGCCTCATCGCGGTAGCGCGCCGGCGCGTAGGTGATTTGCAGGAAGTGCTGGGTGGCGTCGCCGTGGCCGGATGGCTCATCCGCCGGCACGCGCGGCGGTGCCGCGACGGTAAAGCTGGAAATGGACGCTTGTCCGCTGCTGCCACCGCATGGCTGTTTCTTGAACGCCTCCGCTACGGCATCGGGCAGGTGCCCATGGGGCTGCCATTGCAGCAGCACGCCGGCCAGCGGGTTCGACGTCAGGACGGCGTAGTCGTGCTGACGCACGATGCAAAGGCCGATCGGCGTGGCATTGACCAGCACCTGGTTCATCAGCTCGCTTTCCAGCGCACGCGAGGCTTCGGCGTGCGTGCGCCGCAGCAGGTGCCGGCTCCAGTAGCGCGCGGCCAGCCCGATGGCGCCGGTCAGCAGCAGCATGGCGCCGGCGATCACGGCCAGCTCCGCTGCCAGCGCCGTGCCCAGCATGCGATACGGCAGGTGGTAGACCAGCTGCCCGAAGCCTGCCGGCAGCGGCTGCACCAGCCGCATGCCCGATGGCGTGACATCCAGCCTGCTGTGCGACAGCAGGCGCGTGCCGGCTGCCACATCGTTGACGCTGGCCGAGGCCGCCGGCCAGTCTTGCGGCGATACATCGATGACCTGACCGGCTGGATTGAGCAGTGCCAGCAGCGCCGGATCCTCCGCGCGCTGCAAGTCGGCCAGGAAGGCGTGCAGGGGCACGCAGGCGGCCACCAGCATGGTGGGCGTGTCGCCGGCATAGGCGGCGCCGGCCAGCACCATGACCGGAGTGTCGTCCACCGGGTGGCGCAGCGGACCCACCCAGACCTGCTGCTCGCGCGCCGGCACGCTGCGGCCGCTGCGCTCCAGCAGCGCCTGGGTCAGCCATGTGCGCAGCAGCGGGATCAGCGCCGGGTCGAGCGCGAGCGGTGGCGCGCCGGCCTCGGGCTGGCTGATGACCACGGCGCTGTCCTCGTTCAGCGCGACCGCGTAGGCCCCGTGGTCGAGATCGAACGCCTGTTGCGTGGCCACCGCAGCCAGGGCAATCTGCCGCAGCCGCACGTACTGCGCCGGCAGCCCGGCGCCCCAGCCCTGCCGCGTTGCCTCGGTGGCAAGCAGGTGATAGTCCTTGCGCACGGCATCGACGTGGAGGCTGGCGGTGCCGGTGCGCCGGAAGGCCCCGAAGCCGGGATCGCGCGATGGCTCCGGTGCGGGTGCATCCAGGTTGTAGCGGATGCCCAGCACGGTGCGCCGCAGGAACGAGGACTCGTTATGCAGCAACTGCGAGACCGAGCCGGCGTACCGCGAGACGTCGCTGCGGCGGTAGTCCAGGTGTTGTTCCGTGGCCAGGCCGGCAAGCAGCAAGCCGGAGAACAGCACGATGGCGATCAGCACCGCGATGGTCACTGAATACTGGTGTTGCTGGCGCCTCGCATTGTCGGCAAGCGCATCGAAGGCGCTGGCCAGGGTTTCACGGGTACGGTCGACGGTTTGCTGCATCGGCGGGTTCCGGCCGTGTCAGATCAGGCGGTTTTCATAGGCGTAGCGGATCAGGCCGGTATTGGTCTGCACCCCCAGCTTGCGCATGGCCACGGTCTTCTGGCTGGAGATGGTGCTGACCGAGCGGCCGAGCTTGCCGGCGATGTCGGTCAACTGCAGGCCCTGCACATAGAGCCGGATCACTTCCAGTTCGCGCTGCGTCAGTTCGGTGGCCGGTGCGCCGGCCAGCGTGGCGTGTTGCAGGATGGCGTGCACCGCGGGCGAATAGAAGCAGCTGCCGCCGGATGCGACGTGGATGCAGGCGCGCACGACCTCCTCCAGGTGGTCTTCCTTGCTGACGAAGGCGCGCACGCCAAGCTTCATGGCGCGGCGGATGATGGCGGGATTGGTCTGGGCGCTGATCACCACCACGCGCGTCAGCGGATGGCGACGCGCCAGGCGGCCCAGCAGGTTGAAGCCGTCCAGCGAGGTATCGCCGTGGCCCATGCAGAAATCGGTGATGGCGATATCGGCGTGATGTTGGTCCAGCGCGCCGAGCAACTCCGTGCCGTTGCGGCATTCGCAGCTGATCTGGGCACTGCCGCTGCGCTGCAGGCAGTCGCGCAGGGCGGCCACGACCAGCGGGTGGTCGTCCGCCAGGGCGACACGCAAGACTCCGTCGTACATAGCTATCTCCGGATGGGCGGCAACCGGTCCACGCCGGTTGCACTGGGCGATTGCGCCACCACAAATCCGAGATTCTGGCTATGTTCCGCACCTCCTTGAATCGTAATTCAGCTAGTTCAGGGAACTAGCTGAGGCGGGCATGGACACGGCCAGTTTGGGAAATGCGTGACCTGCCAATAGAACGGCGCCATGCCGCGATGCTTGACCTGGGTTTGCGCAGCATTGCGTCGCTTGTTCCGCGGCGAGCGCGGCCGGCTATTTGCCTTATGTCAATGCGTGGCGGAAGACGCATTCACGCAGCGGCAGGCAGGAGCGCCGCGAGAGAAAGTGAATTCGCGGTGACATCCCCGCATGCGCGCAGCGCGCCGGCTCCGGCACGGCGAACTTTCACGCTTCGGGGCACGGACCGCTGTCCTAGAATGAAGCTGACACGCGCCCCGCGGCGCGTGCACCGCGTTGGGGAACGCCATGCCCGTCTACCAATACCGCTGCGAGAAGTGCGGCCATATGTTCGAGAAAACCGAGCATCTCGCGGAACACGCCTCTGCCCATCCGAACTGCCCGAACTGCGGCAGCCAGTCCGTCCAGCACGCACCGGCCCCGTTCGTGGCAGTGACCCAGCGCAAGAGCTGAGTCCGCTGAGTCCGAACAACTACCTCCCAGGAGGGTTTGCGGCCCGCCGCAGTTGTGCGGCGGGCGCGCAGGTGTGCCGCCGGCCGACGGCCGCGGCATGTCTTTTCCAGGCGTGGTGCCCGTGCGCCACGTGCGTTAGCGCTGCGCGCAAGCGGCGATCTCAACCTTGACGGAGGATGCCATGGCAACGAGACCGTTCACCGAATTTCCCGCCGACGAGCAGCAACAGGTCCTGCAGGTATGCAGGCAGGTCGGGCTGGCGGCCGAGATGTTCGAGATTTTCGAGGAAAGCCGCGAGGCCGGGGTGCGGCGCATCAGCGTGCACCGGGTCGGCACGGACAAGACCAGTGTCTACGAGGCAGGCCCCGGTTCGGTCTGGGTCGAGGAATTCGAGAGCGACCTGGAGTGCGGCCTGTTCGGCCAGGTGACGGCCTGACGGCGAGGCTCAGTGCCGTCCGCGTTCGCCGGTGCGCGACACCACTGACGCGCCGGCGATCAGCTCCTTGAGCAAGGCCAGCGACGCCGCACCGCAGGTGCGGTACGGATCCAGTTCGGCGCGCGCCGAGAACTTGAGCAGGGTGGCGGTGTTGATGCGCGCCGCATTGACCTGGCCCATCGCCCAGCCGGCAAAGTCGCGCGTGCAGGTTTCCTCGAAATGCAGCAGGGTCACGTCGTGGTGGCGCGGGTCGCGTGCGATCGCCTGGAACAGCTGTGATACGTCCTGGCGGTCGCCTTCCAGCGCCTGCAGGAAGATGCCGTTGCCGTGGCACAGCACCCCGGTGATGCCGTGGCGCGGATTGCGTTCCAGGCTGGTGGCCAGGATGGCGTCGAGCAGGGCGGCGTCGATGGCCTGGCGGGCACGGCTGGCATAGAGCAGGCGGACTAGCATGGGCGTGGCGCTCGGTTGTGGCGGCTGGTGGGCGGGGCGTGCGGCCTAGCCGCGGTTGTGGTTCAGCAGCGTGAGGAACTCGCGGCGCAGGCTGTCGTCCTTCAGGAACGAGCCGCGCATCACGCTGTTGGTCATCTTGGCATCGGTGTCGCGCACGCCGCGCCAGTGCATGCAGAAGTGCTCGGCTTCCATCACGATGGCCAGGCCGTCGGGACTCATCTTTTCCTGCAGCAGGTCGGCGACCTGTGCCACCGCCTCTTCCTGGATCTGCGGCCGGCACATGATCCATTCGGCTAGCCGCGCGTACTTGGACAGGCCGATCAGGTTGGAATGCTGGTTCGGCATCACCCCTACCCACAGCTTGCCGATGATCGGGCACAGGTGATGCGAGCAGGCACTGCGCACGCGCAGCGGGCCGACGATCATCAGTTCGTTGAGCTGGCCGACGTTGGGGAACTCGGTCACCGGCGGCGCCTTGGCGTAGCGGCCGGCGAAGATCTCCTTCAGGTACATCTTGGCGACCCGGCGCGCGGTTTCCTGGGTGTTGTGGTCGTTGTCGACGTCGATCACCAGCGCGCGCAGCACGTCCTCCAGGCGCGCCTGCACTTCGGCCTGAAGCTGCTCCATCTCGCCCGGCTCGATGTGGTGCGAAATATTGTCGTTGGCGTGGAAGCGCTCCTGCGCGGCCTCGAGCCGTGCGCGGATGCGGGCGGAGACGCTGTGGGCGTGGGGGTGGCCGGCATCGTCGCCGGCGTTGCTGTCCTTCGCGCGGTGCGCCGCGTCCTTGCTGGTCATGGTTATGCGTGGTGGGATGGATGACTGCGCAGCGGGTGTGCCGGATTCACTATATGGCAGATGCCGTGGCCTCACAACCCGCACGGGGCATGGCAAGGTGCGGCGCGGTGGGCCGATTACGCCACAAGCCGACGTTGCTCCGTGAATAGTTCATGACATCGCTAAAGCCCGCGCCGCACAACGCCGACAAGCGCACATAATGTCTGCACAACGCCAGGCAGCCCGCCATAAAGCCGCCGGCACCCGGCCGCTGCAGCGCGCGGCCTGACTCTTTGTCGGGAATAACGTCATCATGCCGATTGCCTTTCCGTGCAGCAGCCTGATGCTGCTCCATGTGGTCACAGTGCCGCTGCCGGCCACGCCGGTGGAAACTGGCGTGGCGGAACACCACGCCAGTGCCGTGCGCCATGGCGCGACCGGCCTGCGCCGGCCCCTGCCGCAGGCCGCCAACACCCCCGCGGCCAATGACGCCGCTACCAGCTGAGCCAGCGGCCTAAAGCAGCAAAAGCGCCAGTGCCGGCAGCATCGCTGCCGGCATCACCACGGCCCCCACGCGCAGGAACTGGCCGGCGCTGACCATATGCCCTTCGCGCCGCAGCGCCGTGAGCCACAGCAGCGTGGCCAGCGAGCCGGTGACGGACAAGTTGGGGCCAAGGTCAATGCCGATCAGCACGGCACCGGTCACGGCATGCGAGGCATGTCCGCCCGCCAGCGCCGAGGCGGCGATCAGGCCGGCCGGCAGGTTGTTGGCGATATTGCCCGCCAGCGCCACCACCGCGCCCACGCCCAGCAGGGCCAGTGCGCCGCCGTCGCGCGACGCCGCTGCGACGGCATCGGCCAGCTGGCCGATCACCACGGTCTGCTCCAGTGCCGCGACCAGCACGAACAGCCCCGCCACCATCGGCAACACCCCCCATGACACCCCGCGCAGCGCCGGCACCAGCAGCTCGCGCCGGGTCGCGCAGACCAGCAGCAGCGTGGCCACGCCCGCCGCGCAGGTCGGCCAGCCCAGGTCGTTGCCGCGCAGCGAGGCCACCAGCAGGATCAGGCCGGTCAGCACGATGCCCAGCGCGGTCAGCCGGGCCTGCGGCGACAGCGGCGGCACCGGCACGTCATGTTCGATGGGCTCGGCCAGCGCCGCGCGCTGGGTCCACCACAGCGCTGCCAGCGTGGCCAGCACCGCGGCCAGCGACGGCAGCGCGAAGCTCGCCAGCCAGCCCGCCAGCGGCGGCATGCGTGTGCCGAAGATGACCAGGTTGGCCGGGTTGGAGATCGGCAGCACGAAGCTGGCGGCATTGGCGATGAAGGCGCACGCGTACAAGTAGGGCAGCGGATGCCGGACCCGCGCGGCGCGGGTGGCGGCCAGCACCGCGGGCGTCAGCACCACGGCGGTGGCGTCGTTGGACATGAATGCCGTCACCAGCGTGCCGAAGCCGTACACCATCAGGAACAGCCGCGGCGCCGAGCCGCGCGCCCGGCGCACGGCGAGCGCGGCGACGTGGTCGAACAGCCCGGTCTTGCGGGCCAGCTCGGAGATCAGCATCATGCCCGCGAGAAACAGGTACACGTCGTAGCCGCGCAGCACCGCCGCCAGCGCGTCGGGCAGCGTCATCAGGCCGGTGACCCACAGCAGCAGGGCGCCGGCGGCGGCCCAGAAGGCTTCGGGCAGGCGGAACGGGCGGAACAGGACGCCGGCCGTGGTCAGCGCGGCGACCGACCAGATCAGCAGCGGGGCGTGGCTGGACATCGGGATCGGGGACAGTGGAAAGCCGGAAGTCTACAGCCTGGCGTCCGCGGGGACGGCCGGCGTGGCAGCGCCGGGCGCCGGCAGGCCAGTTGCCTCGCTGGTGACAGGTGTCGGCGCGGGGGCAGCCGGGGCCGGCGCCGCGGTCCCGCCGAGGTTGCTGGCGACCGGATCGACCGCCGGCGCCGCCGCGGGTGCCGGCGGCGGGAAGCCGATGGCGGCGATGCCGTGGCTGCCATCGGCATACTCCGCGTACATCCAGTCATCTCCCACGCGGACCACGCCGGCGGGCGCTTCAGCTTCAGGCACGGGCACGCCCGCAAGGCGGCCCTCCATATAGGCGGCCCACACCGGCAGCGCGGTGGTGGCGCCGAACTCATGTTCGCCCAGGCTGCGGTTGTCGTCGTAGCCCATCCACGCCACCGTGACGACGCCGCCGGCGTAGCCCGCGAACCAGCCGTCGACCGAGTCATTGGTGGTGCCGGTCTTGCCGGCCACGTCGGCGCGGCGCAGGTAGCGGCGCACGCCGGCGCCGGTGCCGTCGTCGACCACGCTGCGCAGCAGGCTGTCCATGACGAAGGCGTTGCGGGCGCTGATCACGCGCGGCGGGGCCGGGCTGTCCGCGGCGTCCTCCGACTCGGCAGAGAACAGCACCTTGCCTTCGCTGTCGGTGATGCGCGCGATCAGGTAGGGCTCGATGCGGTGGCCGCCGTTGGCAAAGACGCCATAGGCCGCGGCCAGGCGCAGCGGCGAAGTGGTGCCGGTGCCCAGTGCCAGCGGCAGGTAGCGCGGCAGCCGCCTGGGCGCGAAGCCGAAACGGCTGGCGAACTCCACCGTGTACGGGATGCCGATCGCCTGCAGCGTGCGGATCGCCGGCAGGTTGCGCGATTCCGCCAGCGCCTGGCGCACGGTGATGGGGCCGACAAAGCGCCCGTCGTCATTGGACGGCTGCCAGCGCGAACCATTGGGCAGCGGCGCGTCGTTGATCAGCGTGCCGGGCGACACGCCGCGCTCCAGCGCCGCCGCATAGACGAAGGGCTTGAAGGTCGAGCCCGGCTGGCGCTGCGCCTGGGTGGCGTGGTTGAAGCGGCTGGTGGCAAAGTCGGCGCCGCCCACCATCGCCTCGATCGCGCCGGTGGCGCTGTCCAGCGATACCAGCGCACCCTGCGGGCCCTGCGACAGGTCCTTGACGAACTTGCGGTGGCGCCGCGCGTAGCCTTCCAGCCCGCCGTGCACCGCATCGTAAGCCAGGGTCTGGCGCACCGACGACACCGTGGTGTAGACGTTCAGGCCGCGCGTGTAGGCCTCGTCGCCAAAGCGCTCGCGCGCCAGCTGGCGCGCGAGTTCGGCCACGTACTCGGCATGCCCGGCAAAGCTGCCGGGGCTGTCGTCGGAGATTGCCAGGCGCGCGGCGCGGGCCTCGCGGTAGTCGTCCTGGCTGATCATGCCCAGTGCCAGCATGCGGCCCAGCACATATTCCTGGCGCCGCTTGGCGCGCGGGAAGTTGACCACCGGGTTGATGGACGAAGGGGCCTTGGGCAGCCCCGCCAGCATCGCCGCCTCGGCCAGCGACAACGACGCCAGCGGCTTGCCGAAGTACGCATGCGCGGCGCTGCCGAAGCCGTAGGCATGCTCGCCCAGGTAGACCTGGTTCATGTACAGCTCAAGGATGCGGTCCTTGGGCAGGGTCTGGTCGATGCGCCAGGCCAGCAGCATTTCATACCACTTGCGCGCCAGCGTCTTCTCGCGCGACAGGTAGAAATTGCGCGCCACCTGCATGGTGATGGTGGACGCGCCCTGCGCATAGCCCTGGCCCAGGTTGGCCAGCGCGGCGCGCAGCACGCCGGGCATGTCGACACCCTCGTGCTCGTAGAACTGGTCGTCCTCGGCTGCCAGCAGCGCCTGGACCATGCGCGACGGCATCTGCCCGAAGGGGATGAACTCGCGGTGCTCGCTGCCGAACTCGCCGATCTGCACATTGTCGCTGGTGTAGATCCGCAGGGGCACGTCGGGCCGGTAGTCGCGCAGGGAGTCGACTGCGGGAAGCTGCCGCAGGCTTACCACCGCGGCAAAGCCGGCAAGCAAGGCACCGGCTGCAGCCAGCGCCAGTACGGCGCCGCCTGCCTTGACTGCGATTTTTTTCATGCGCGCATTTTACCCGCTGCCTGACTGGCGCTAGCGGCCGGCCGCCAGCGGCAGCGGGTTGCCGAGCTCGTCATGGTCGATGGGCGGCGTGCCGGTGGCGGCCGGCGGTGCGGGCTGGGCTGTAGCCACGCGCAGCCTGGCCTGGCCGTGATGCCGGGCAAATTCGCACAGCGCCAGCCAGGTTTCCTCGCGTTCGATAATGGTGAAGTGATTCGTGGCTGGCACGGTCTGCAACGCCACCGGGCCGGGCCAGGCAGCCATGAGCCGTTCCGAGCATTCATGCGGCACCACTTCATCGGTCTCGGCCAGCAGCACCTTGGTGCTCTGCACGACCTTCTTGCAATGCGAGATCGAATCGAAATGGTGGCGCATCAGCTGGCGCAGCGGCACCAGCGGGAAGCGCTTGCGCACCAGTTCAAGCAGCGAGTCGTAGGGCGTGATCAGCTGCAGGCTGTCGAAGTCCTGCAGATCCGCCAGCTGGATCGCGACGCCGGTGCCCAGGCTGCGGCCCACCACATGCACCCGGGTGTCGGGGAAGACACGCCGCGCATGCAGCAGGAACTGGCTGGCGTCGGCCACTGCGGCGCCCTCGGACGGCAGGCCGTCGGAGTGTCCCAGGCCGCGGTAGTCATAGGTGGCGAAGGCCATGCCGGCGGGCAGCCAGCGCGCGTACTGCAGCGTTTCGAGCACATCCTCGCCACGCCCGGGCAGGTAGAACAGCAGGTCGCGCACGTTGTCGCCGGGGCTATGGTAGATGTAGCCGCGCACCACGCCGCCGGGGATCAGGTGCGAGTAGCCAATGATGCCGTCGGGCAGGTCGCGCGGCGGACGCCGGCGCGCATCGAACAGCAGCCGTTCCTGGTTGAGCGTCAGGTAGGTCCAGTAGCAGGCGAAGCCGCTGGCAGTCATCAGCGCGGCTGCCAGCGTACGGCGGGTGATCAATGGCATGGCTAGTCTTCAGTGTCGCTGCCAGGCGGGGCGCACCAGCGCCGGCCTTGCCGCCCAGCCGCGCAGCCTACCTCATTTTTGTCAGGCGCGAGCGCGCAGCGCAAGCCGCCCGGCGCAGTTCTTGTACGATATACCTCATTCACGCGCGCGCACCCCCTCCCGAGACGGCGCGCATACGGAGCAAACGGGCATGAGCGAGCAGAAACACGAGCAATACCGCGCCGAAGAGGCGCAGGCCATAGAACGCGTGGTCGCGGCCACGCGGCAGGTGCAGGTGGCCTTCACCGCCTTGCAGGCCCACTATCCGCCGCAGGGCAGCGGCAAGCCTTCCAAGCTTGCGCTGCAGACGTTCGATGCGGCGCTGCAGGCGCTGGAAGATGCCCAGGCCACCTTCGACGAAATCCTGAACGACCTGCTCGACGAAAAACGCTGACCCCGGCCCGGCATGGCGCGGGGGCAATACATGGCCGGGAGCCTGTGATAAGGTTGCCGGACTACAGCCGCCCGGCCTGCCGCCGCACCTGAGCTGCACGGCACGCGCCACGGGACGGCAGGCAGCGGCCGCGACGCGCGCCGCCTGCTGATACAGGAGACCCGCCGCCATGCACCGTGCCGCCCATCCCGCTGCGCCTTCCGATGTTGCCCGCCAGGCTGCCCATGTCGACCCGGCCGATGCCGACCGCGCCGGCCTGATCGCCCGCGCGCATGCGCGTTCGGCCGGCTTCGGGCTGGATGTGCGCCATGCGCCCGGCTTCGATGCCGTCAGCCCGCGCGCGCTGGGTGAGCTGGTGGACGCCAGCCGCGACTTGTACCGCCATGCCTTGCCGGTGATGGAGACCCTGCACGCGCAGATCGCCAATACCGACAGCATGGTGCTGCTGACCGACAGCAGCGGCGTGATCCTGCACAGCCTGGGCGACGGCGAATTCGTCGCGCGGGCGCGGCGCGTGGCGCTGGCACCGGGGGTATCGTGGTCGGAGCCGAGCAAGGGCACCAATGCCATCGGCACCGCACTGGCGGAGGCCCGTCCCACCCTGATCCATGCCAGCGAGCATTTCCTCGAGTCCAACCACCAGCTGACCTGCTCCTGCGCGCCGATCGCCAGCCCGACCGGTGCCATCCTGGGCGCGCTCGATGTCAGCGGCGATCATCGCGGCTTCCACCGGCACACCATGGCGCTGGTGCGGATGTCGGCGCAGATGATCGAGAACCACCTGTTTGCCAACCACTTCCCGGACGCGCTGCTGGTGCGCTTCCATGCGCGGCCCGAGTTCGTCGGCACGCTGTTCGAGGGCGTGGCGGCGTTCTCGCCCGACGGCGCCTTCCTGGCTGCCAACCGCAGCGGCCTGTTCCAGCTGGGGCTGGCCCCGCACGCGCTGGCGGACGCCGGTTTTGCCGGGCTGTTCGGCCAGCCGGTGCGCGCGGCGATGCAGGCGCGCGGTGGCGCGGCGGGATCGCTGCAGACGCTGACGCTGCCCAGCCGGGTGCAGGTGTTTGCCCGCATCGAATACCTGGCCGCGCCCATCGCGGTGCGCCAGCCCGGCGCCGAAGACCCGCTGCCGCCGGCACTGGCCGCGCTCGATACCGGCGACGCCGCGGTGGCCGCGGTGCTGCGCCGCGTGCGCAAGGTCAGCGGGCGCGATATCACCATCCTGGTCCAGGGCCGCACCGGCACCGGCAAGGAGTGGCTGGCGCGCGCCATCCACGCCGCCTCGCCGCGCGCCGGCGGGCCTTTCGTCGCGGTCAACTGCGCGGCCATCCCCGAATCGCTGATCGAGGCCGAACTGTTCGGCTATGAAGAAGGCGCCTTCACCGGCGCGCGTCGCCGCGGGAGCGAGGGCAAGGTCGTGCAGGCGCACGGCGGCACGCTGTTCCTGGACGAGATCGGCGACATGCCGCTGGCACAGCAGGTGCGGCTGATGCGCGTGCTGCAGGAGCGCGCGGTCACCCCGCTGGGCAGCGCCCGCGCGCTGCCGGTCGATGTGCGCGTGGTCTGTGCCACCCACCGCGACCTGCGCGCGATGATTGCCGATGGCGCTTTCCGCGAAGACCTGTACTACCGCATCAATGCGCTGGCCGTGACCCTGCCGCCGCTATGCGAGCGCAGCGACCTGCCGCTGCTGGTCGATCGCATCCTGCAGCGGCAGTGCGAAGAAGCCGGCCTGCCGTCCCCGGTGCATGTCGACGCGCAGGTGCTGGCGCTGCTGCGCCGGCACCCGTGGCCGGGCAATATCCGGCAGCTTGCCAACGTGCTGCGCACCGCGGCGATCCTGGCGGAAGGGGAGGCGCAGATCGGGGTGGAGCACCTGCCGGAAGGGTTTGAGCAGGAGTGCGGCGATGAGGCGGAGCGCTGTGACGCGGCGGCTGCCGTGCAGGCGCCGGCGCCATCAAAATCCGCCCGCATGCGCGACTGGGAAGCAGGCCTGATCCGGCAGGCGCTCGCCAGGCACGGCGGCAATGTCAGCCACGCGGCGCGTGAGCTGGGGGTGTCGCGCAATACGATCTATCGGAGGTTGAGGGAGGGGTTGGAGGGCGACGAGGAAGCGGAGCGCTGAAGGCCTTCCGATCCCGCTTGTTTGCTCCCTCTCCCGCTTGCGGGAGAGGGAGCACTCCGTCGGCAAGCAACTACCGACATCAGCAAGCAATCATCCTCACAACCCCGGCTGCGCCGCGAGCCACGCGGCCTCTTCATCGCTGAACAACTCCGACCGGGTCAGGAACCGCTTCCCCGTCCGTCCCTCCAGCGAGAACATCCCGCCCGCCCCCGGCACCACATCGATCACCAGCCGCGTGTGCTGCCAGTACTCGAACTGCGCCCGCGTCATGTAGAACTGCGCGCCGCCGATCTCGCCCAGGCAGACATCGGCCTGCCCCACCAGCAGTTCGCCGGCGGGGTAGCACATCGGCGCGCTGCCGTCGCAGCAGCCGCCGGACTGGTGGAACATCAGCGGGCCATGCCGCGCGGCCAGCTCCGCGATCAGCGCGAGCGCGGCCGGGGTTGCCACCACGCGTGCGACCGGCGCGGTGGCGGGAGCGGACGTCGGGCCCGCCATGGTCAGAAGAACCCGAGCGCGTTGGGGCTGTAGCTCACCAGCAGGTTCTTGGTCTGCTGGTAGTGGTCGAGCATCATGCGATGGTTCTCGCGGCCGATGCCGGACTGCTTGTAGCCCCCGAATGCCGCATGCGCGGGGTAGGCGTGGTAGCAGTTGGTCCACACGCGCCCCGCCTGGATGCCGCGGCCCATGCGGAATGCGCGCGCGCCGTCACGTGTCCAGACACCCGCACCGAGCCCGTAGAGCGTGTCGTTGGCGATGGCCAGCGCTTCTTCCTCATCCTTGAAGGTGGTCACCGAGACCACCGGCCCGAAGATCTCTTCCTGGAAGATGCGCATCTTGTTGTGGCCGGCGAACACGGTCGGCTTGACGTAGTAGCCGCCCGCGAGGTCGCCGTCCAGCACGTTGCGCTCGCCGCCGGTGAGGCACTGCGCGCCTTCCTTGCGGCCCAGGTCGATGTACGACAGGATCTTCTCCAGCTGTTCGGCGGACGCCTGCGCGCCGATCATGGTGCCGGTGTCGAGCGGATGGCCCTGGCGGATCGCGGCCACGCGCTTGAGCGCGCGCTCCATGAAGCGGTCGTAGATCGATTCCTGGATCAGCGCGCGCGACGGGCAGGTGCAGACCTCGCCCTGGTTCAGCGCGAACATGGCAAAGCCTTCCAGCGCCTTGTCGAAGAAGGCGTCGTCCGCGGCCAGCACATCCTCGAAGAAAATGTTGGGCGACTTGCCCCCCAACTCCAGCGTCACCGGGATCAGGTTCTGCGACGCGTACTGCATGATCAGCCGGCCGGTGGTGGTCTCGCCGGTGAAGGCGACCTTGCTGATGCGCGGGCTCGATGCCAGCGGCTTGCCGGCTTCCAGGCCGAAGCCGTTGATCACGTTGACCACGCCCGGCGGCAGCAGGTCGCCGATCACTTCCATCAGCACCAGGATCGAGGCCGGCGTCTGCTCCGCGGGCTTGAGCACCACGCAGTTGCCGGCGGCCAGCGCCGGCGCCAGCTTCCAGGTGGCCATCAGCAGCGGGAAGTTCCACGGGATGATCTGGCCGACCACGCCCAGCGGCTCATGGAAATGGTAGGCAATGGTGTCGGCGTCGATCTCGGAGATGCCGCCTTCCTGCGCACGGATGCAGCCGGCGAAGTAGCGGAAGTGGTCGACCGCCAGCGGCAGGTCGGCGGCGGTGGTTTCACGCACCGGCTTGCCGTTGTCGATGCTCTCGGCCACGGCCAGCAGCTTCAGGTTGGCCTCGATGCGGTCGGCGATGCGGTTCAGGATATTGGCGCGCTCGGTGGTCGAGGTGCGAGCCCACGCGGCCTTGGCGGCGTGCGCGGCGTCCAGCGCGGCGTCGACATCCTGCTGGCCGGAGCGCGGCACGCGCGTGAACGGCTTGCCGGTGATCGGCGTGGTCGATTCGAAGTACTCGCCGCCGGCGGGCGGCACCCAGGCGCCGCCGATGTAGTTCTCGTACTGCTGCTTGTAGGGGTTGCTGACGCCCAGCTGGGCGATTTCCGCCATGTTCATGTCTCGCTCCGTTCAGAGATTTCTGTGGTGTCGTCACGGCATTCCGGCCGTGCGCACGGCAGGCAGATCGCAAGAGCTGTGCCGGGGCGTGAATCGAACGAAAAAACGGGGAAAAGCGGGGGGCGCGTGCGCGTGGCACGGGTGGGAGATGTCACGCGCCGGCACGGCTGTGCCAGCGCGTGACACCGGGTGTTCCAGAATGGAACACCCGGGGCAGGGCTTACCCCTGCCGCTGGCGCCGGCCGTCGGGCACGAAGTGCCGGAGCGAACCGTCGCCATAGGCGCGCTGCACTTCGGATATCACCACGTGATAGCCGTCATACCACTTGCGGTACTGGCGCTTGGCGTCCAGGTGCCGCGGGTGGGTGGCGAAGGCCTGCAGGGAGTCCTTGTCGCGCCAGTAGTAGCTGGCGTTGGACAACTGGCCATCTGGCGAGCGCCAGGACTCGGCACCGACAAAGCCGGGTATGCCGGCGGCGATCTCGTCGATCAGGGCGCTAAGGCGGTGGAACTCGTCATCGGCCTGGCCGGGCCGGTAAATAAAGGCTGCGATATACATCAGGGGCTCTGCGTGGGAAACGGGTTCAGGCCGGGCGTGAGGTCAGCACCAGCCGCAGCGCCAGCAGCACCAGCACGGCTGCCAGGCCGCGCGACTGCAGTGTTGCCGCCTTGGGATGGCGTGACAGGAAGCGGCGCACGGTGCCGCCAGCCGCGCCGAGCAATGCGTGAAACACGGTGGCGATCACCGTCAGGACCAGGCCAAGCACGAGCAGCTGCCGGGCCACGCCGCCCTTGCCGGGATCCACGAACTGCGGCAGGAAGACCATGAAGAACAGCAGCGCCTTGGGATTGAGCAGGCTGTTGAGCATGGCGCGCACGAACACCGAGCGCAACGACGCCTGCGTCACCACTGCCTCTTTCAGCGCAAGCGGCTGCCGCAGCGCCTTGACCGCCATCCACAGCAGATAGGCCGCGCCGGCATAGCGGATCAGGTCGAACGCCGGCGCCCACGCCATCACCAGGGCGGTGATGCCGGTGGCTGTCAGGACCGTGAGGATCAGGTCGGCCACGGCAATCCCCAGTGCCGTCGCAACGCCGCCCCGAAGGCCATAGGTGATGCCATGTGCCATCACGAAGGCCATGTTCGGGCCGGGTGACAGGAGCAGCAGCATCACTGCCGCCGCGAAGACCGACAGGGTGGTCAGGGCAATCATGTGCAGGAAATGGTTAGCGTTGACTAGGCATGCAGGCTATTCTTCTGGCCTGATACACGCAAAGCATTGTTCTAGATACAAAGTATGGCCCACGCGCGCTACAAAACCATTGTTGACGAGATTGCCGCGCGCATTCATCGCGGCGAACTGCCTCCGGGCACGCAACTGCCGACGGTGCGTGCGCTGATGAAGCAGTACGGCGTGGCGCTGGCGACCGCGGCACGCGTCTACGTCGAGCTGGAGGCCGTCGGCCTGGTGGTCGGCGAGACCGGCCGGGGCACGTTCGTGCGCGATACCTCGCTGCCGCGTGGCCTGGGGCTGGAGCAGCATCCGGTGCGCGCCGGCGCGGTGGACCTGACTTTCAACTATCCGTCGCTGCCCGGGCAGGTTGAACTGTTGCGCGATGGCTTGCGCAGCATCGCGGCTTCGGGCGACCTTGACGCGTTGCTGCATTCCGCGCCGCAGGGCGGGCGCCCGCACGAACGGCAGGCCGTCGCCCGGCACCTGCGCAACCGCGGTATCCGGGTGCCGGGCAGCCAGGTGCTGATCGTCAACGGCGCGCAGCAGGGCCTGGCGGTGACGGTGATGGGGCTGCTCAATCCCGGCGACGTCTTGGCGGTTGACGCGCTGACGTACCCGGGCATGAAGGCGCTGGCGCAGTTGTATCGGCTCGACCTGGAGCCGTTGCCGGTGACCGCCGCGGGCCTGGACCTGGATCGCCTTGCCGCGCTCTGCAAGCGGCGTCCGGTGCGGGCGGTCTACACCATGCCGACCATGCACAATCCGCTGGGCTATGTCATGAGCGAGGCGGACCGCGGTCGCCTTGCGGCCCTGGCGCAACGGCATGATCTGCTGATCATTGAAGATGGCGCCTACGCCTTCCTTGCCGAACCGGCGCCGAAACCGGTGTTCACCTTCGCGCCAGAGCGGACCGTCTACGTCTCGGGCCTGTCGAAGAGCGTGGCATCGGGACTGAGGATGGGGTTTGTCGCGGCGCCCGCGCCGCTGGTGCCGGCCCTGGAACGCGCCATTCGCGTGTCAACCTGGAACACGCCGTCGCTGACCGTGGCGCTCGGCTGCCTCTGGATCGAAGCCGGCATCGTCGATGACCTGGAAGATCGCAAGCGCAAGGATGCCCGGCGCAGGCAGAGCCTGGCGCGGCGCATCCTGCGCGGCTGCCGCGTCACGGCGCACCCGTCTTCATACTACCTGTGGCTTGAACTCGAGGAGGACCTGCGCGCCGACCAGGTCGTGGCCGCCCTGGAGCACGAGGGTGTGCTGGTGACGACGGCCGAGCCGTTCGCGGTCGGCGCGAGCGTGCCGCATGCGCTGCGGCTGGCGCTCGGGTCGATTTCCATGGATGCGCTGGAGCAGGCGTTGCGCAAGGTCCGGCGGGCGGTGGCCGGCTGAAGCTGCGGCAAAGGCTGCCGCGTCAGCGGAACACCAGGGTCCTGCCGCCGTTGCGCAGGACCCGATGTTCCGCATGCCATTTCACCGCACGCGCCAGCGCCACGCATTCCACGTCGCGTCCGATGGCGGTCAGCTGTGCGGCGTCCATGGCATGGTCCACGCGCGCGACTTCCTGTTCGATGATGGGGCCTTCGTCGAGGTCGCCGGTCACGTAGTGCGCTGTGGCGCCGATCAGCTTGACGCCGCGCTCATAGGCTTGCGCGTACGGGCGCGCGCCCTTGAAGCTGGGCAGGAAGGAATGATGGATGTTGATGGCGCGGCCCTCCAGGCGGCGGCACAGGTCGTCGGACAAGACCTGCATGTAACGGGCCAGGACGACCAGGTCGATGCTGTAGTCGCAGACCAGGTCCCACAGCCGCGCTTCTTGCGCGGCCTTGCCTTGCGGCGTGGCATTGAGCAGGGGCAGGTGATGGAACGGGATGTCGTAGCTCGCCGCAAGCTGGTAGAAGTCCTTGTGGTTGGAGACGATGGCCGGAATCTCGATGGGCAGCTGGCCGGTGCGGTAGCGGAACAGCAGGTCGTTCAGGCAGTGGCCGATCCTTGACACCATCAGCATCACGCGCGGCTTGCGCGCGGCGTCGTGGAGGGACCAGTCCATCTCATGCGCGGCCGCCACGCCTGCCAGCGTGCTGCGCAGGGCAGCGAGCGCATCGCCGGCATCCTGGCCTTCGGGCAGCGGCCGCTGGAAGTGCACGCGCATGAAAAACCGTGCGCTGTCGCGATCGCCGAACTGCGCGGAATCGACGATATTGGCGCCGGCTTCCACCAGCAGCGCTGAAACGGCATGGACAATGCCGGGACGGTCGGGGCACGACAGCGTCAGGATGTAGCTGGCGGTTTCGGTCTGGATCACTGGCATGGGCACTCCGGTATCCGCTTGCATCGAGGTTCAGGCCTTGGTCCGCTCGCTGGCCGGATCGTACGGCGCGCGCAGGTGGATGCGCGCGGGCAGCAGTTCCCCGGCCAGGTCTACGTGATACTTGCCGCCCTCGATCCATGCCGCGTCGGCCGGACCATCGGCGCGTGCCAGCAAGCCCATGCCCACTGGACAGCCAAGGGTGTGGCCGAACGCGGCCGACGTGACGAAGCCGGCCGGGCGCACGGTGCCGTCCGGGGCGGTGCGCAGGATCGCCTCGCCGCCCCAGAGCATGGCCTCGCTGGCGCCGTCCAGCGTGACCACGGCAACGCGCCGCCGCACCTGCGCGGCACCGCCGGCAGCGCGCAGCTTGAGCAGCGCTTCGCGCCCGCGGAACGGGATGTCCGTGTTCAGCTTGCAGGCAAACGACAGCCCGGCCTCGAACGGATGGATGTCGGTGGTCAGTTCGCGGCTCCAGGCGCGGTAGCCCTTCTCTATACGCAGCGATTCGATGGCGTAGTAGCCGGCGTTGACCAGTCCGAAGCGTTTCCCGGCCTCGTGCAAAGTGTCATGGACGCCCACGGCGAATTCCACCGGGACATACAGCTCCCAGCCCAGTTCGCCCACATAGGTCAGGCGTGTGGCGCGCACCGTGGCATAGCCGAGATCGATCTCTTTCGAGGTGCCGAACGGGAACGCCTGATTGGAAAAATCGGTGCGCGACACGCTCTGCAGCAGCTCGCGCGAGCGCGGGCCCATCACCGCCAGCACGGCGTACTGCCCGGTGACATCGACAATCGCGCAGCGCTTGTCGGCCGGAATCAGGCGCTCGATATAGTTGAAGTCGCGCGTGGTCTGCGCCGAGCCGGTCACCAGCAGGTACTGGTCGTGCGCCAGCCGCGTCACGGTCAGGTCGGATTCATAGGTGCCGCGATCGTTGAGCATGGCGGTGTACACGGTCTGCCCCGGCGGCACGGCCACGTCGTTGCTCATCACGTATTGCAGCACGGCCTCGGCATCGGCACCCTTGACGATGTACTTGGAGAACGAACTCATGTCGAACAGCGCCACCGCCTCGCGGCAGGCGCGGTGTTCCGCGCCGCTCCACGGCAGCCAGTTCTGTTGCCCGAACGAGTAGCGGATCTCGGGCGATTGTCCGGCAGGCGCGAAGAAGTTTGGCCGCTCCCAGCCCATCTTGCTGCCGAAATTGGCGCCGGCAGCGTGCAGGTGGGCATAGAGCGGCGAGCGCCGGAACGGCCGCGCCGTATCCAGTTCCCGGTTGGGCCAGGGCATCGCGTAGTGCAGGCCCAGCGTTTCCTTGACGCGGTCGTGCAGCCAGCTTTGGTTGCCGTTGAAGCCGGCAAAGCGGCGGATATCGACCGGCCACAGGTCCATGGTCGGCTCGCCCGCGACGATCCATTCCGACAGTGCCATGCCGGCGCCGCCGGCAGACGCGATCCCCATTGAGTTGAAGCCCGCGCCCACGTAGAAATTGCGCAGCTCGGGCGCTTCGCCGAGGATGAAGTTGTTGTCCGGCGTGAAGGACTCGGGCCCATTGTAGAACTGCTTGACCTGCGCCGACTCCAGTGCCGGAACGCGGATCAGCGCGTTCTCCATCAGGATCTCGAACTGATCCCAGTCATCAGGCAGCAACTGGAACTCGAACGGCTCAGGAATGCCCTGCATGCCCCACGGCTTGGCATTGGGCTCGAAGCCGCCCATCACCAGCCCGCCCACTTCTTCCTTGAAGTAGATGAAGCCGTCCGGGTCGCGCATCACCGGCAGGTCAGGATGCACGCCGGCAATGCGCTCGGTGACGATGTAATAGTGCTCGGCCGAGTGCAGCGGCACGGTCACGCCGCACATCTGCCCGACCTGGCGCGCCCACTGGCCGGCGCAGTTGACGACGATCTCCGCCTCGATGCGGCCTTCGTCGCCGGCCTTGTTGCGCCAGCTCACGCCGGTGGCGCGGCCATCGCGGGTATGGATCGCGGTGATCTTCGTATCCTGCGCGATGACCGCACCGCGGCTGCGCGCGCCGCGCGCCAGCGCCTGGGTCAGGTCAGTCGGGTTGGCCTTGCCGTCGCCCGGCAGCCAGACCGCCCCAAGCAGGTCGTCAGTGCGCATCACCGGCCATAGTTCGCCGGCCTGGGCGGGCGAGATCACCTCGCAATCCACGCCATAGGCCCGCGCCACCGCCGCGGTGCGGCGCAGTTGCGTCATGCGTTCCGCGGTGCGCGCGACCGACAGCGAGCCGCATTGCTTCCAGCCGGTGCCGAGGCCCGTTTCCGCTTCCAGTTCGCTGTACAGCTGGGTGGAGTAGCGGATCAGTTTCGTCATGCTTTCCTGCGAGCGCAGTTGCCCGACCAGCCCGGCTGCGTGCCAGGTGGTGCCGCAGGACAGTTGTCCCTGTTCCAGCAGGACCACATCCTTCCAGCCGAGCTTGGTCAGGTGATAGGCGACGCTGCAACCGATGATGCCGCCGCCGATGATGACGACGCGGGAGTGGGATGGGATGACAGGGGACATGGCGGGAAAACCTCGGCAGGAAAGGGTTTGGCGTTGCCTGCCATGTTATGCAAAAAAACGCCAACAAACAACACAAAATGCAACATGCATCGACGGATCAGCGCGCCAGTTGCAGTGTCAGGATCCCCGCCAGGACCAGCGCGGTCGCAATCAGCCGCCGCCGGTCGAAGGGCTCGCGCAGCAGGAAGTGGCCCAGCAGCGCGGCAAAGATCACGCTCGATTCACGCAGCGCCGCCAGCTTGGTCACGGGCGCCATGGTCATCGCCCACAGCATCAGCGCATACGAGCCCACCCGGTTGATGCCGCCGATCCACGCGCGCTTCCATTCCGTGCGCATCAGCGTGACCAGCGCGTTGCCGCGCCGGCTGAAGGCGTAGGTCGGCATGAAGATGTGCGACATCGCCTGCAGCCAGACGATGTAGGTGAAGACCTCGCCGTAGCGCTTGACCGCGGTGCCGTCGATCACGGTGCCGGCCGCCAGGCAGGCCCCGGCCAGCAGCGCAAAGCCGAGCAGGTCGGGCGATTGCCGGCGCCAGCGCACCAGGCTGACCAGCCCGCAGCAGATCAGCGCGATGCCGGCATAGCCGCCTGGCCCCAGCCGTTCGCTGCCGGCCAGCAGCAGCAGGATCGCCACCATCATCGGCGCCGAGCCGCGCATCAGCGGATAGGCCTGGCTGAAGTCACCACGGTTGTAGGCAGCCACCAGCGACAGCTTGTAGCCGACTTCCAGCGCCACTGTGGCCAGCAGGAAGGGCCACACCTGCGGCGCGGGCAGGGGCACCAGGAACAGGAAGGGCAAGGCCACCAGCAGGCAGAAGGTGTCGATCAGCGCCATCGACGACAAGCGGTCGCCGCCGATCTTGACGATGGCGTTCCACGACGCGTGCATCAGCGCGGACAGCATCACGGCGGCAAAGGCGAGGCCGTGAAAGTCTTGGGGGAGGGGCATGAAGGGTTGAGTTTGCGAACCGATGGTTTGCTCCCCTCTCCCGCTCGCGGGAGAGGGGAGCCTGCTGCTAGGCGAGTGAGGTGAAGATGCTCAAGGAGTCAAGCCGCTTCTGCCAGCGGCGCCTGCATCTTGATCCCCATCTCGCGCAGCACCTCGCCAATCGCCGTCACCACATTGCGCATCTCGTTGTCATCGATCGCACCAATGCACCCGACGCGGAAGGTCTCCATCTGCGTCAGCTTGCCCGGATACAGGATGTAGCCGCGCTCGCGCACCCTGGCGTAGAAGGTCTTGAAGTCATAGCGCGCGTCGGCCGGCGCATGGAAGGTGACGATGATCGGCGCCTGCACCGCCGCCGGCAGGAAGGCGCGGAAGCCGAGTGCGGCCATGCCCTGCACCAGCGTGTCGCAGTTCCTGCGGTAGCGCGCGCCGCGCACCGGCTGGCCGCCTTCTTCCAGGAACTGGTCGAGCGCGGTGCGGAACGCCGCCACGACGTGCGTGGGCGGCGTGAAGCGCCACTGCGTGGTCTTCTGCATGTAGACGTACTGGTCGTACAGATCCAGCGCCAGCGAGTGGCTGTTGCCCTGGCTGGCTTCCAGCACGTCTTTCTTCACCAGCACGAAGCCCATGCCCGGCACGCCCTCGATGCACTTGCCGGTGGCGGCCACCAGCGCGTCGAACGGCATGGTGCGGGCGTCGATCTCGATCGCGCCGAACGAGCTCATCGCGTCGACGATCAGCCCCTTGCCCAGCCGCTGGCACAGCGCGGCGATTTCCTGCAGCGGGTTGAGCACGCCGGCGCCGGTCTCGCAGTGCACCTGCGCCACGTGCGTGATCGACGGGTCGCGCCGGATGGCCTCTTCTATCAGCGCGGCGGTGGCGGGCTGGTCTTCGGGGATCGGCAGTTCCACGCTGGCGCGGCCAAGCACCTTGCAGATCTTGAGGATGCGCTGGCAATAGGCGCCGTTCTGCGGCACCAGCACCTTGCCGTCGCGCGGCACCACGTTGGCGATGGCGGCCTCCACCGAGAACGTGCCGCTGCCCTGCATCGGCACGCACACATGGGTGCCTTCGCCGTGGACGATGCGCACCAGGTCGTCGCACAGGCTGCGCGTGATGGCGTTGAAGGCGGCGTCCCACGAGCCCCAGTCGCGCAGCATGGCCTGCTTGGTGGCGAGCGAGGTGGTCAGGGGACCGGGGGTCAGAAGGATCGGGTCGTTGCCGCGAATCATGATGAGCTCCTGATTGGGAAGGAGTGGAAACAGGGGAAAGGTCAGTCGTTGCCCTGGCGCCAGGCCTGGGTCTTGCAATCGAGCACGCGTTGCAGCAGGTAATAGAGCAGGCAGGCGAAGGCCGAGGTCAGCACCACCAGCGTCGCCATTGCCGCCGCGGGGCCGATGTCGCCGGATTCATCCAGGTTGACGATCTCGACCGAGGCCAGCTTGGTGTCGGCGCCGTACAGGAACACCACTGCGGAGACCGTAGTCATCGCATTGATGAACAGGTAGCGCGAGATCTCCAGGATGGCCGGCAGGCAGGCCGGCACCGTGACTTTGAAGAAGGTCTTGTAGAACGGCACCTTGAGCGAGGCGGACACGGCCTCGAACTCGCTGTCGAGCTGCTTGAGCGCGGTGACCGCCGTCAGGTGGCAGGACGCGTAATAGTGGACGATGGTCACCAGCACCAGGATCCCCAGCGTCTGGTACAGCCCGTGCATCGGGTTGGCCTGCGGCACGAAGAAGAAGATGTAGCCCAGGCCCAGCACCAGCCCGGGCACGCCCATCGGCAGCACCGCCATCAGCCGCACGAAGCTGCGCAGCCAGTCCATGCCGCGGGTCTTCTCCAGCAGGTAGGCGGTGGCGAAGATGAACACCGGCCCGATCACCGCGGCCAGTCCCGCCATGCGCAGGCTGTTCAGGTAGGAATCGACCACGCCGCCCTCGACCAGCCCCACCCGGTAGTGGTTCAGCGACAGCGAGAAGTTGTACGGCCACAGCTTGACGAAGGACGCGTAGATCGCCATGCCCATCACCGCCAGCATCAACGCCGCCATCAGCCAGCAGAGCATCGCCATGGCCAGGTCGAAGCGGCGGCTGCGGCGCGGCACGTAGGGCACCGAGCGTGCCGACATCAGCGCCATCTGGCGGCGCTGCACGCGCGCATCGACACAGTAGGTGACGGCCACCGGCACCAGCAGCATCAGCGACACCACCGCGCCCTGCGAGAAGTCCTGCATGCCGATCACCAGCTTGTAGATGTCGGTGGCCAGCATATGGAAATTGCCGCCGATCACCTTGGGGATGCCGAAGTCCGAGATCGCATAGGTGAACACCACCATGGCCGCGCTGACCAGGCCGTAGCGCGCGCCCGGCACGGTGATGGTGAAGAACTTGCGCACGGTCGAGGTGCCCAGCGCATCGGCCGCCTCGTACAGCCGCGCGTCGGTCAGCGACAGCGCGGTGATCAGGATCATCAGCGCATGCGGGAAGGTGGCGAACACCAGCGAGGCCACGATGCCCAGCGGCCCGTAGATCTGGGTGCTGCCCATCCACGGCTTGAACAGCCCCTGGTTGCCGAACCAGAAGATGAAGGAGATCGCCGCCAGCAGCGATGGCGCCAGCAGCGGGATCAGCGCCAGGTTGCGCAGCAGGCCCTTGCAGGCGATGCGGCTGCGCGTCAGCGCATAGGCAAAGCTGAATGCCAGCGGCAGGGTGATGCAGGTGGCCAGGGCAGAGACCCACAGGCTGTTCCACACCGAGCGCAGCAGCGCGGGCGACTCGAAATACGCGCGGAAGTGCGCGATGCCGGCCAGGCTGCCGTCGCGGTTCTGCACGCTCTTGGCCAGGATCATCACGATCGGCGCCAGCACGAAGCAGGCGAGCGCCAGCGCGGCCAGCGCCAGCAGCACGTGGGCGAGGCGGTCGGTCCAGTGCGCGCGCACGGCGGTTGCGACCACGGCCGGCGGCGCGGGTTGCGCGCCAGGGTTGGCAGGCCCGGCCGGCCCGCTGGTGGCGGGAGCGGGGATGGTATCGGTGGCCGGCATGGTGGCAGACGTATTGGCCGGCGCCGCAGTGAGGCTCATGCGCATGCGTGGCGGAAAATGCGGATACGGTCAGCGGGAATGGCCAGGCGCAGCAGGTCGCCGGTGTTCGGGCGCAGCTCGTGCAGGTCATTGAGGGAGAGGTCCGCGTACAGGGCGCCGGACGCTGCGTCAGGCAGGCGCAGCGTCAGCCGCGAGAACGCGCCGAGGAACTCGATCTTGTCCACGGTGGCCTCCAGCACGTTGGGGCCATGCTGTTCGATGCCGCGCACGCATACGTCTTCGGGGCGGAAGAACACCTGCACGTCCTCGTCGGCGCAACAGCCCGGGGGCGCGGCGCAGCGCATGCGCACGCCGCCCAGGTGCAGCTCGCCGTCGCCGCAGACGCGCGCGCCCAGCATATTGGTCTTGCCGACGAAGTCCGCGGCGAACGGCGTGGCCGGGCGCTGGTAGATCTGCGCCGGCGTGCCCACCTGCTCGATCGCGCCCTGGTTCATCACCACGATGCGGTCGGCCATCGACAATGCCTCTTCCTGGTCGTGCGTGACCAGGATGGTGGTGATGTTCAGCCGCTGCTGCAGCGCGCGGATCTCGCTGCGCAGCCGCACCCGCACGCGGGCATCGAGCGCGGACAGCGGCTCATCCAGCAACAGCAGGCCGGGCGAGGTGGCCAGCGCGCGCGCAATTGCCACGCGCTGCTGCTGGCCGCCGGACAGCTGCGCCGGGTACTGGTTGCCGCGCTCGGGCAGCCCTACCAGCGTCAGCAGCTCATCCACGCGGGCGCGGCGCTGGTCACGCGGCATGCGGCGGTTGACCAGGCCGTAGGCCACGTTGTCCGCCACCGTCAGGTTGGGGAACAGCGCATAGGACTGGAACACGATGCCGTAGTCGCGCTCCATCGGCGGCAGCGTGGAGATGTCGCGCCCGCCCTGGCGGATGGTGCCGGCGCTCTGCGATTCCAGCCCGGCGATGATGCGCAGCAGCGTGGTCTTGCCGCAGCCCGACGGGCCCAGGAAGCACAGCAGCTCGCCCTGGCGCACGTCCAGGTCGATATTGTGGAGTGCGACGAAGGCGCCGCTGCTGCCGCCGAAGCGCTTGTGGATGCCTTTCAGGCTGAGGTAGGTCTCGGCCGTGGATGGGGAGGTCTGCATGGCGTGGGGCCCGGTGAGTTCTGTTGGGGGACCCGGCGTCCTCTGCCCCAGGGGGCGAGGGCGCCGGTACAGGACGGCGCTCAGGCGCTCAGGGCTGCTTCTCCGACTTGCTGGCATAGCGCTTCTGCCACTCGGCCAGCACGCGCTCACGGTTCTTGGCGATATGGCTGAAATCGTTCTTGACCAGCATCTGCTCGTAGTTGGCCGGGATGGTCTCGATCTTCCTCGCCACGCCCGGATAGGCGACGATGGCCCAGTCCTTGGCAAACAGCTGGTTGGCCTCCTTGCTGGCCAGCCAGTCCATGTAGCGCTGCGCGGCCTCCATTTTCTTGGTGCCCTTGACGATGCCGGCAGCCTCGATGTCGTAGCCCAGGCCTTCCTTGGGGAAGATCATCTCGATCGGCGCGCCCGAGGCCAGCGTCTTGTGCGCGCGCAGCTCGAACGAGATGCCGATCGGGAACTCACCAGAGCCGGCCTGCTTGCATGGCTTGGAGCCCGAATGGGTGTACTGGGCGATGTTCTCGTGCAGTGCATCCATGTACTTCCAGCCATCCTGTTCGCCATAGAGCTGCAGCCACGCGGTCACGTCCAGGAAGCCGGTGCCGGAAGAGGCCGGGTTGGGCATCACGATGGTGCCCTTGTAGACGGGCTTGGCCAGGTCCTTCCAGGTCTCGGGGCGCGGCAGGTTGCGCTTCTTGGCTTCGATGGTGTTGAAGCAGATGGTGGCGCCCCAGACGTCCAGCCCCACCCAGGACGGCGGCGTGGCCTTGTCGCTGTAGTCGCGCGTCAGTTTCTCGAAGCCCTTGGGCGAGTAGGGCGCCAGCATCCCTTCCTGCTTGAGCAGTTCCAGGCTCGACGCAGCCAGCCCGGCGATCACGTCGGCCTGCGGGTTGCCTTTTTCGGCGAGCGCCTTGGCGGTGATGACGCCGGTGGAGTCGCGCACGTACTTCAGTTCGATATCGGGCGCCACCTTGGCAAAGCCCTCGGCGTACGGCTTGAGGGTCTCGATCTCCCACGCCGTGTAGACGGTGAGGGTGGTCTTCTGGGCCAGCGCCGTGCCGGAGGCGGCTAGCGCAAGCAGGGCGGCGGCGGTGCGCAGGGTGGAAGTGAAGGACGGTTGCATGGGGACTCCTTCTGGCATTGTAGGTGGAGATATGTGTCAATTTGGTGAATATGTTGCATTGCCATAGGGCGTGCTGCACAACATTGAATCACCGTGAAACCCTTGTACTACAACACTTGCAAGACATATGCCTGGGTTTTCGCGCTCCGTGCGTCACCATCCGCGCCACATCGATGTCTTGATTGTTGACAATATACAAACCGCTTGCTTTAATGGCAATAAGGATTTTCGATATTGCGCAATCCCTCACAAACGGGAGTTTTCATGTCACGCCAAGCACCGCTGGCGAGCGAAATCACCATCCTGCAGAGCCAGTCCCTGGCCACCCTGGTGCAGCGCGAACTGGAACTGCGGATCATGTCGGGCGACCTGCCCCCCGGCGCCAAGCTCAATGAGATCGAGGTGGCAGGGCAGCTCAATGTGTCGCGCGGACCGGTGCGGGAAGCCTTCCGGGCGCTGGAGCAGGCCGGCCTGCTGCGCACCGAGAAGAACCGCGGCGTGTTCGTGCGCGCCATCTCGGTGGAAGAAGCCGATGAGATCTATGAGCTGCGCGCCGTGCTGGATGAGTTCATCGGCCGCCAGCTGGCCGCCCGCATCACGCCCGAGGGCCTGCGCGAACTGCGCGCGCTGGTGGAATCGCTGGGCGTCGCCAGCCAGGCGCGCGATGTCGATGAATACACGCGGCTGAACCTGGAGTTCCACGACCGCATGGTCGAACTGGCCGGCAACCGCAAGCTGCTGGATACCTACCGGCGCCTGGTCAAGGAACTGACGCTGTTCCGGCGCGAAGCGCTGTCCGGCAGCCACGCCGCCATGCCCGACTCCACCCGCGAGCACCGCGCCATCGTCTCGGCGATTGCCGCGCGCGACGGCGAACTGGCCGCGCGCCTGATGCGCGAGCACGTGGAGCGTGGCCGCGCCCGCATGCATGCCGCGGTGGACCCGGCCAGCGCCGACAAGGGCGCCGCTGCCTGAATCCGACCGTATCCATGGAAAGTACCGACCCCGATCGCGCCCAAGCACAGGAACCCCAACATGCCTGACACCAATGCCCGCACCATTACCGTCAACCAGCGCACCTACCGCTGGATGCAGCAGCCCGTCGTGGTGGTCTGCGTCGACGGCTGCGAGTTCGACTACCTGGAAGCCGCCGCCGCCAGCGGCCGCGCGCCCTACCTGAAGCGGCTGCTGGAAGCCGGCTCCGCCTTCCGCGGCGCCTGCGTGGTGCCCACCTTCACCAACCCCAACAACCTGTCCATCGTCTGCGGCGCGCCGCCGGCGGTGCACGGCATCTGCGGCAACTACTTCTTTGACCGCAGCGCCAACGGCGGGCGCGGCGAGGAAGTGATGATGAACGACCCCAAGTACCTGCGCGCCGGCACCATCCTGGCCGCGTTTGCCGATGCCGGGGCCAGCGTCGCCGTGGTGACCGCCAAGGACAAGCTGCGCCGCCTGCTGGGCCACGGCATGCAGGGCATCTGCTTCTCGTCGGAGAAGGCCGACCAGGCCACGGTGGAAGAGAACGGCATCGACGGCGTGGTCGAACTGGTCGGCATGCCGGTTCCAGACGTGTACAGCGCGGAGTTGTCGGAGTTCGTCTTCGCCGCCGGCGTGCGCCTGATGGAAACGCGCCGCCCGGACCTGATGTACCTGTCCACCACCGACTATATCCAGCACAAGTTCGCACCCGGCTCGGACGGCGCCAACGCTTTTTACGCCATGATGGACAAGTACCTGGCGCGGCTGGACGAACTGGGCTGCGTGGTCGCGCTGACCGCCGACCACGGCATGAACGCCAAGCACGACGACGCCACCAAGGCGCCCAACGTGATCTACCTGCAGGACCACCTGGACGCATGGCTGGGCCGCGGCGTGGAAGACGGCGGCGCGCGCGTGATCCTGCCGATCACCGATCCCTACGTGGTCCACCACGGTGCGCTCGGGTCCTACGCCACCATTTATCTGCCCGACGATGCGGACCCGGCCGCGATCAAGGCCCGGCTGTCCGACCTGCAGGGCGTGGAAAGCGTGCTGACCAATGCCGAGGCCTGCGCGCGCTTTGAACTGCCGCCCGACCGCGTCGGCGACCTGGTGGTGACCAGCGACAAGCATGTGGTGCTGGGCACCAGCCACAGCCGCCACGACCTGTCCGGGCTGGACGCGCCGCTGCGCTCGCACGGTGGCGTGTCGGAGCAGACCGTGCCGCTGGTATTCAACCGCGCCACGGCCGGTATCCCCGGCAAGGCCCTGCTGCGCAACTTCGACATTTTCGATGTCGCGCTGAACCATCTGCACTGAGTGCATCGAGCCGTACCGAACCGTGTTGACCGGAGGAGATTTATGAACGCCCCCCAATTCCCCGCTGGCGCCGTCAGCCCCCATTTCCGCGCCGAGGCCCTGCGCATCGACGGCCAGAAGATCGTGCGCGAGCGCATGATCGAAGTGCGCAACCCGTATGACGGCACTCTGGTCGGCACCGTGCCCAAGGCCACGCTTGACGATGTGCGCCGTGCCTTCGAAGTGGGCCAGGCCTACCGCTCCACGCTGACGCGCTATGAGCGCGCCGCCATCCTGAACCGCGCCGCCGCGCTGCTGCGCGAGCGCACTGAAGAAGCGTCGGACCTGATCACGCTGGAATCCGGCCTGTCCAAGAAGGATTCGCTGTATGAGATCGGCCGCGTCGCCGACGTGCTTGGCTTTGCCGCCACCGAGGCGCTGCGCGACGATGGCCAGCTGTTCTCGTGCGACCTGACCCCGCACGGCAAGAAGCGCCGCGTGATGACCCAGCGCGAGCCGCTGCTGGGCGTGATCTGCGCCATCACGCCGTTCAACCACCCGATGAACCAGGTGGCGCACAAGGTGGCGCCGTCGATCGCCACCAACAACCGCATGGTGCTCAAGCCGTCGGAGAAGGTGCCGTTGTCGGCGTTCTACCTGGCCGACCTGCTGTATGAAGCCGGCCTGCCGCCGCAGATGCTGCAGGTGATCACCGGCGACCCGCGCGAGATCGCCGACGAGCTGATCACGCACCCCGCCGTCGATCTGGTGACCTTTACCGGCGGCGTGGCGATCGGCAAGTACATTGCCAGCAAGGCCGGCTACAAGCGCGTAGTGCTGGAGCTGGGCGGCAACGACCCGCTGATCGTGCTGGACGATGCCGACCTGGACCGCGCTTCGGACCTGGCGGTGCAGGGCTCCTACAAGAACTCGGGCCAGCGCTGCACCGCGGTCAAGCGCATGCTGGTGCATGAGGCCGTCGCCGCGCGCTTTACCGAACTGGTGGTCGAGAAGACGCGCGCTTGGAAATACGGCGACCCGATGGATCGCGGCGTGGACATGGGCACGGTGATCGACGAGCAGGCCGCGATGCTGTTCGAGGCGCGCGTCAATGAAGCGGTAGCGCACGGCGCGCGCCTGCTGGTGGGCAACCACCGCAACGGTGCCAGCTATTCGCCGACCGTGATCGACCGCGTGGACCCGTCGATGACGGTGGTGCGCGAGGAGACGTTCGGGCCGGTGTCGCCGATCATTACCTTCCGCGATGTCGATGACGCCATCCGGATTTCCAACGGGACCGCGTTCGGGTTGTCTTCCGGCGTGTGCACCAACAATATCGAGGCCTTCACCAAAATCGCCAACTCGCTGCATGTGGGCACGGTCAATCTTTGGGAAGTGCCGGGCTACCGCATCGAACTGACGCCGTTTGGGGGCATCAAGGATTCGGGGCTGGGCTATAAGGAAGGCGTGCAGGAGGCGGCCAAGAGCTTTACCAACCTGAAGACGGTGACGTTGCCGTGGGCGTGAAGCACCGGGGGAAATGAATCTGTCGCTGGTTTGGCCCCTCTCCCGCAAGCGGGAGAGGGCATGGTCCTTGGCACACCGCAGCACCCGCTGCGCTAGAATCAGCCCCCAGTCCCTGACGCTTCCGGAGTCACCGTGCTCGCCGAACAACGGCAGAAATACATCCTCGACCAGCTCTCCGCCACCGGCGCGCTGGCTATCAGCGAACTGGTGACCGAGCTCGACGTCTCGCGCGAGACCGTCCGGCGCGACCTCAACGCGCTGGCCGCCCGTGGCCTGCTGGTGCTGACCCACGGCGGCGCGCTGGCTTCTGACCGCACCGAGCCCGATACCCAGACCCGCGCCGCGGTCAATGCCGAAGGCAAGCGCGCGATCGGCGTGCGCGCCGCCGAGCTGGTGCGCGACGGCGCCTCGCTGATCCTGGACTACGGCACCACCACCCACGCGGTGGCGCAGGCGCTGCATGGCCACCACAACCTGCTGGTCTACACCAACGACCTTGCCATCGCCCAGCTGCTGGGCCGGCGCAACGGCAACCGGGTGATCGTGCTGGGCGGGGAGCTGCAGGACAACGAAGACGCCACGCACGGCTGGGACACCATCGAACAGCTGTCGCGCTACCACACCGACTTTGCCTTTGTCGGCATCGGCGGCGTCACGCCGCGCGGCGAGATCTGCGACTTCTCCCGCGCCGCGGCGGAACTGCGCAGCCGCATGCTGCTGGCCGCCGACGTGGCCTGCGTGGTGGCTGACCATACCAAGTTCGGCCGCAATACCGGCGTGACCATCAAGCATTTCGACCTGGCTGCCTGGCTGATTACGGACATGGCGCCGGAGCCGGAACTGGCCGCGGCGCTCAAGGAGCGGGGCGCCAAGCTGCTCATCGCCTGAAGGCCCAGAGCGTCCGCCCCAGTCGGATTCCCAAAGGCAGCGCTGTCCGCTGATCGCACGGAAATCCCCGCCTGATGCACTAAAATGCGGCTTTCACGCCGCTGTCACAGGTGTTTTGACTATCGTGTGCCCCACGCTGGTGCTAAAGTGCTGCATTGTCCGACAGGCACGGCCCCACCGTGAATGTGCGGACAACCGGAGGCCACCCACCTTCCATCGGCGCAACGCCAGACGGCACCACAGACCGGCACCAAGCCGGCAAGGCTGCCGGATCCAGCCACTCCAGCACAGCAAGAGACATCCGTGAATTCTCCCTCCCTTGACGCATTCCTGGCGGGGGTTGCCCGCCGCGACCCCAATCAACCTGAATTCCTCCAGGCCGTGAAGGAAGTGATGATGACGCTCTGGCCCTTTGTCGAGCGCAATCCGCGCTACGCCGACCAGGCCCTGCTCGAGCGGCTGGTGGAGCCCGAGCGCGTGATCCAGTTCCGTGTGGCCTGGACCGACGACCAGAACCGTGTGCAGGTCAACCGCGCCTTCCGCGTGCAGCACAGCTCGGCCATCGGCCCGTTCAAGGGCGGCATGCGCTTCCACCCGACTGTGAACCTGTCGGTGCTAAAGTTCCTGGGCTTCGAGCAGACCTTCAAGAACGCGCTGACCACGCTGCCCATGGGCGGCGGCAAGGGCGGCTCGGACTTTGATCCCAAGGGCAAGTCCGATGGCGAAGTGATGCGTTTCTGCCAGGCGCTGGTGACCGAGCTGTTCCGCCACCTGGGCCCGGATACCGACATCCCGGCCGGCGACATCGGCGTGGGCGCACGTGAAGTCGGCTTTATGGCCGGCATGATGAAGAAGCTTTCCAACCAGTCCGCCTGCGTCTTCACCGGCAAGGGCCTGGCCTACGGCGGCAGCCTGATGCGCCCGGAAGCGACCGGCTACGGCACGGTCTACTTTGCGCAGGAGATGCTGCACCGGCGCGGGCGCGCTTTCGACGGCATGCGCGTGCTGATCTCGGGCTCGGGCAACGTGGCCCAGTACGCGGCCGAGAAGGCGATCGAGCTGGGCGCCACGGTGCTGACGCTGTCCGATTCAGGCGGCGTGCTGCACTACCCGCAGGGCATGACTACCGAACAGCTGGCCGAAGTGATGGCCTTCAAGAATGAAGAGCGCGGCCGCCTGTCTGACTTTGCCGCCCGCCACGGCATGGCCTTCGAAGCCGGCCGCACCCCGTGGCACGTGCCCGCCGACGTGGCGCTGCCGTGCGCCACCCAGAACGAGCTGGACGGCAACGACGCCGAGACCCTGCTCGGCAATGGCGTGATCTGCGTGGCCGAAGGCGCCAACATGCCGTCGACGCTGGAAGCCGTGGACCGCTTTGTCGATGCGAAGATCCTCTACGCCCCGGGCAAGGCCAGCAATGCCGGCGGCGTTGCCACTTCCGGCCTGGAAATGTCGCAGAACGCCATGCGCCTGTCCTGGCACCATGCCGAGGTCGACGAGAAGCTGCACGCGATCATGAAGGACATCCACCAGAACTGCATCCACCACGGGCAGAAGGCGGATGGCTATATCAACTACGTGGAAGGCGCGAACATCGCCGGCTTCGTCAAGGTGGCCGACGCCATGCTGGCGCAAGGCGTGATCTGACCTGAAGTTCCGGCCGGCGCAATGCCGGCCGTTGCCCGGCGGGATCACGCACCTACCC
>NZ_JBYTAH010000034.1:0-73225 GCF_058787975.1 Cupriavidus sp. FW305-26 | reverse complement strand
GTGGACGTCACGGTGGTCGGCGCTTAGGTGGGCGGCGTGGCGGGGGCAATGGCGATTCTCCACTTATTGAACGACGCAGACAATTATGGATTTCCCACGTAACCTCGCGAGCAAGGACGGCTATCGAATCGATGCCCCGCCAGGCGCCTTACAGCCATGGGGGTCCTGCGGCGCAATGGAAGCGGTTTGCGCATCAAAATATGTGCCGTCGTACCGGTCTCCGGAATATAGAAACGTGTAGATCAGCTTACGTTTGAATTGCCCCCTCAGGCGAAGCACTGGACTTGCGCAATCCTCGGCAGACACAGCGCTGGAATTCCGATACTTGAGGAGCGGTTGGTCAGACCCCTTGTACAGTATGACGACATCCCATCCGATAAACCGCATGGGGGCACCGCTCTCGTTGCCGAACGTTCGGGCGTGTGTCTGGCCATTCGCGCCGCCAGCCTTTAGCACTAGATACTGTACGTGGCACTCTCCGCAGGCATACTGCATGTGTATGACATCGATTGTTGTGTTCTCGTCCGACAGATGAAAGGGGTATAGGAACGCAGCCAGGAGTCCAGCAGCCAACAGCGACACTGGGATAAACACACGGGCTGCGATCTTGGCCGCGCTGTATCTGTACATGGGACACCCTAAGAGTTGCATGTCCAACTTTTGAGGCCCAGATCAGTGTGACCGGGCCTTCTTTCAACCGAACAGACCAACGCCTAGCGGCGGGTCGAAAGATTGGGCTTCGTCCGTCCATCCCTCAAGGCTCCCGCACCTGACCCGAAACGAAACCAAGCCCTTTGTTTCAACTTGAATCAACCTGCAGAAGGTGCCTGATGGAACGGTACCGCTGAAAGGCCCTTGCCGTTTGAACACGTCTAGCGGCTCTTCGTGCAGGGGTACGGGTGCGACGGTGGTTCGCCCTAGCAGGTCGATACTACAACCGCTCCACCATGCGTAAAGCAGCGCGAACGCCAACCCCGACACACCTAGAGCAACGACTGATTTCCTACCAATTGCCGGAGGCGCCACCTTCGTAACCCTTTCCATAGAATCGGCGTTCAACAAGCCGGTTAGATTTCGATAGCACCGCCAACAGATCGGCCGGGGATACCGGCGTCGGGAAGTAGCGTGGATCGTGCGCCATGATACCGACCAACTCGAGAACGTCCGCGACGTTGGAGCTACACGAATTACTGAACACGCTGTACTTCTCGTCTTCGACCGCTCGTCTCTCTAATTCGTCCTGAACGATCCTCCTTTCGCGTGGCGACACCCATAGGTACAGACCAACAACATCGCGCTTCACCCCTTGCGTATTGCTTCTCAGGTACTCCGTAAGCGAGCCCTTGAAGTACTTTTCATGTGCGCGGCTATAGACGGTCCCATCAATCCCAATTGCAGCATGACCGAATGCCGAGGCCGGACGAGGTAGCTTATCGAAGATGAGCACTTCCAAATATTCCCGCTCCACGGGAACCGGTTTAGGTGCATTCGCTGGCGTTGGCGTTGTCGTGCGCCTGGCGACAGGAATCAAAGTCTTGCCAGATGGGGAAACAAGCGCGCTCGACATTCAATCACCCCTCTACGTAAATGGTCACTTCCGCTGCGTGCATAGTGGAAGTCAGCAGATGGGTTCTTCCCTGGCCATCGGTCTTGCCAAACTCAGGACTGGCGCCTTCACGCACGACCGCATATTCGGTATTCGGCAATGGCGTTCCGGTCGAACTGTCCTGGAGCACGTACAGGTCGTCATACGCGTCGTTCTTGCCCCATGCACCTGCGATATGCGCCATCCCGCCTTCCGCGCTTGCAAAGCCCGTTCCCCCGCGCGGGTGCTCAACGTTTGCAAAGCCACTGGTTGACGAAATCAACTGCGCCCCGCAGGCGGTATGCATGCCATGCAGTGCGATCGACTTGCCATAGGCGGTAAAAGACGTATCACCTTCAATGATCGGGAACGCACCTTTGCACTGTGGACACGAAACCATATGCCCTACCGCGGCGACAGGTACGCCGTGGATCCCAAAATTCGGTATACCTTCTAACACCTCGCCGCCGTGCGTGGTCGTGTCGCCCTGCCGAATGATGCCTTTTCTCATCACAGGATGTCCTCCAGCAAATAGCTTGAATCGAGGAATCTAAACGAAGGTAGTCATTCGATCTATAAGTCTTTCCCTAAAAATGCGGTTTGACTTATTCAAATCAGATGTTAGCGAAATATCGCCATGGTTTTCAGGATTTTTCCTCAGGCGCTGGGAGACAATGGCGCAGTATCATTTTGCCGATGGATTTATCTGGATGAAATGCAGGCCAAGCACGGTGGCTCACCCTTGGGGATCTATGGGCTGCGGGCGTTGGCCGCTCGAATCGTAGCGGAGGGGTGTGAGGTGATGGTTCTGCGTTGGTTATTCCTGCTGCCTTCCGTATCGCTGCCTGCTTCGCTTATCGGGCTAAGCCTCTTTCACATAGTTGCTGCGCCAACACGGGACGATATGTTCGTTGGCTATGCGGGCGTTGTGTCAGCTGCGGTACTTCTGGCTGACCTGATCCTTGTGCTGGTATGGCTTGGGGCGTTGGGATACTTGCTCTGGACCATCCCCGACCAGCGTCGCTCATTGCTGATGGTAGCCGGCATAGCCGTGGTGGCCTCCGTTGCCTGCTATGCCTTGGACACCAGAGCGATTCGAGTCATGTTCTCAGTGGCCGCGGCGTGACGCACGAATTGCGGTAGCACCATGACGGAGTTTGGGCTCCATCCAACGGTCGCGCCGGACGGGGTACCGTGGGATAGCACAGCATCAACCATTTTTTCCTGGTGCCCTCCCCCATCTAGCGCGATTTGACGAAGGGGATAGACGGGCTTAGGTAGATGAACCGCAACGCAAGCAAGGTGGTTCGCCTAGTGGATTCTATGTGCCGCGGCCATGACCTTGCTGGGTATAACGTTCGCGGTGATTGCCGCTCGGACGCCCGTTACACTCGCACGAGCCACAACCGGCCCATTAGCTGCGATAGCTGGCACCACCGTTTTCTGCGCAGCTGTATTGGCGCTCATCGGTCTGTTGCTTTTGCTTTTTGTCTTTCTGCGCCGGCCGGGCAAACGGCTGCGGGCGTCTCTCTCCTACGCCATTGGTGTCTGCCTGTCTGTAGCGGTGTTTCTCGCGACGGACCGACGGGTTACGCGTCCGCTTCCTGAGCGGCATAGCGCCGCACAAGTTGGCCCTCTTCCTCAAAATCCGCGCAGCGTTCCCCGGAATTCTTCGAAGAACCTTTTTTGTTGCCATCGGACTCCTGTTCCCCGGCCTTGCGGTCCTCTCACTGGTAATGGGTGCATTCACTACTACCAGTTTCCAGGTATTGCACAGGGCCTGGCGCGGACTCATGATGGACTACCTTTGCTGAGCCAATAGCGCTGCGCGAAAGCCGGCGCTAGCACTGCTCATCATTCCAGTCTACAGGAGGCACCACATGAAACCCACCCTGATCAGTCTGGAGGCATTTAAGAGTAAGACTGCGCTTTCTGGCTTTCGAGGCAGGAAGAAGCTACTGCAAATCGACTTTCTGCTGGAGACATGGGTGACCAATCCACCGCCGACAGCAGATGGGCGTATGCAGCATCTTGGCACCCTCTTGGGTGCGTGTGACGAGTGGATGAAGATTAAGGAGGGGAAAGAATCGAAGAACAGCGCGTTGCGAAGCGTTGCTGTGCAGGACCTTCGCAAGCAGGTGCTCTTACTTATGAATTACGAGCAGTTCCAACGCAAGAAGCAACTCTACGGCCCCCGCATAGGCGTTCCCCTTCAACCTGGCTACTCCGTCGAGCGAATGCTGTTCATTCAAGCTAGGAACCAGTTTCGCGATGCGATAACGTATGGATTGGACGTGACGATTTCGCCGGTGGGCGGAAGCTTCGCCCATGATGTTCACACAAGGCAGCCATCTCCGTTGGTCCAAGGTCGACCGTTCGATCAGTTCAGGCCAGAGGACTTCACTGCCTACGAGAAGCTGGCTCCCATCTCGAGCCAAAGCATGTATGTCCACTATATGCGCAAGCATGAGCGCCTTGGAACGATGCTTACCGTGTCAAATGGTCGGCTTAGCCGCAACGGTGCCTGGTATTCGACGCCCAAGGGCATCACGATCTATGCCATGGATCTCTACGGAAACCTGTTCGTGCAGAACAGCACCGAAAACGGGCGCCTGGTCGGCAACGTCAGCTCGCAATTCAATCACTCGTCGCTCAATGCTGGCAATAGTGTGATCTGCGCTGGCGAGATTGTGGTCAAAGAAGGCATCCTTCGCGAAATCTCCAACGCCAGTGGGCACTATCGCCCTACCAGAGAAAATCTAATCGAATGCCTGCACGTACTAGCGGATGATGGCCTGAACATGGACGAAGCAAAAGCGATCGTCCATACGGCTACAGGGGACGAGCACGATTCTGTCGCCGCCCTTTGCGCGCCGGGGCAAGCGGCCGCTTCGACCCCGCCGCCTGGCAGGCCGCGAGCGAACCGCCACGCGCCGCCGCCTCGATTTGAGCCTGCCGCCGAGCCGAGTCGCGGATGGACGAGGGGCACGAAGCCTCAGACCCCGCCGCCTCAATCAGAACCCGTCGCCGAGCCGAGCCGCGGATGGAACAACGGTAAGCCATTGTAAGGTTGAGCCTACAAATGGCTTAGAGCTACCTAAGCCCCTGGACAGCCGCTTGCGAGCGGTCACAGCCGGAGGTGTAGTGCATGGGTCACCCCGCCCGGCTCATCATCGAGCATGGCTTTGGCGCCACCAGCGTGGAGGCCATTGCCGCCGCCGGCATTTCCAAGAAGACCTACTACACCCGCTTTGCCGGCAACGCAGAAGTCTTCAAGGCGGCCATGCAGTGCTACGCGGCGCAGAATCTGCTATCTGGCCTATCTGGGCGGAGTTACTTTCGCCAGCCCATGGGCTAGGCGACTGGGAAAGATTGGCGTCGCCGCTGGGTCGCGGTGGCGAGCCTCTCCCAGGCTCCATTTATGAAGCGGGGTCAGCAAGCGGGAATCTCCCCAGGACCTGCAACCACCCCAGATCGCCCAGCTTCGCAGCGCGCACTTTCATTGCACCATCCGGATTCACGTGAGTCCCCATCGACAGGCATTGCAGCATGTTCACGCAGGCCAACGGTTAATCGCAAGCTGCCCCGATACCGCCCGGTAGCTCATATCATCCAGGCGCTTGCACACGTCGCGCCACAGATCATCATCCAGTGCACAGTAATCGAGCAAGAAGCGAATCGAGTTAATCTCGTTAAGTAGGATCAGAAGCGAGATTGCATGGCGGAAGGCCAGAGATCCATGCAATGCCGGCATGTAGGCACTGACGAACGCGCGCCACAAAAAGGCCGCATCGCATCTGCCGTCAATCTCAAGCCACCATCCAATGGCGGCCAGATCGAACCATTGCAGCCCGCATCCGCAATCGTCGAAGTCCAATAACGTGATCCGGGGGCCATCGATCCGCATGTTCCCCACACGATAGTCGCCGTGGCAAAAGCCGAACGGCATCTCAGCAGCCGACCAGCCCGCCGCCACCAAGCGCTCACAACGCTCCCGAACCGCAACCGACGGCACTTCCAGCGAAGGTGAATTTTTCTGCTAGACGGTTCAGCGTCCGACCAGCTTCACGAATATCTGCGATTTGCCTGCGAGGCGCGTAATCCTTTAGCGACGGCTGGTCATGAAGGCGTTTCAGCGCCTGCACTGCCACGCCAAGATCATCCCTCGTCATTTCCAACGGACGCCCGTCTGCCCCATAGAACAACGCTGCATGACGCATCGCGCCATCCGACAGGGCAACACGAAAGCTACGCGCTCCTTCTAGCGTTGGATGTGCGACCGATACTGCCAGCACCTCATCCTGCTCGATCCGCTCAAGCAACCGCAACTCGGCGTCAACATCGTCTTCGCCCCGGCCATGGGTTCTGTACTGGCGAAGATAGTACGTCCGATCGCCAGAGTCGCAGAGGGAGAAGGTGCGGTTCACCCCCCGTACGACTTCACGCACATTGATCACGTCTATGCCATAGGCGGCCACGATGGCCTGGCACACGAGCGCGACGTCGTTGGAGGAAGCGGCTTCGCTGTCCGATGTCATAGCTTATGCGGTCAGTCGCATGAATCGTTCAATGGAGCCGGGTGAATATATGGACGCAATTTCAACGGCCACTTTAGGATTTGCCTGATTGATTCCATACCGCACGGCTAGTTCCATGTCTTGGTGGGCGACCTGCCATGCTCATGGAACACGGAAAATGGCCTCAATCAGAAACGATAACCTTCATCTTGAGAGATCGAAAGACCTCTGCCCTGCGCCGATCTTGGCTTACGTTCGTTCCGACGCTGAGGGCGCGCCATGGTGACCCGAACCTATCTGGTCAGAGGCGACAAGGCCGACAACGGCGCTGTCATCGTTGGCGGCAGCAGTTCCTACTTCTGGCACAGCAAGCCAGTTGCCCGCGAGGGCGATGCCGTCTACTGCCCTGTATGCAAGCGCCCGGGCGTGATTGTCTGTGTCGGTCCGCGCATCCCCTCTAGAGATAGAGGCAAGGAAGTGGCCCTCAGCGGAGACATCTGTGCATGCGGTTGCCGACCAGCGCCTGTCTTTCATGCCTCGCGTCCGTTCACGATGACTATCACCGCGGACCACATTGCGAAGCTGCGTGTCGCTATGCCCAGCGGCTTTGCTGCGACCACGCAAGCGTTGCACTCAGGCGAGCCCGCCAGCTACGACCAGCGCATCCAGTTGCTTGATGAAGGCAGCGGACGGCCCTTGGCAAACTGGCGGTATCGCCTGATCGGCGATACCGGAACGCATGAAGGCCACACCGACAGCAACGGCTTCACCACACCTGTGTTCGCGGACCGTGCGGCGACGGTCAGGCTTGAGGTCTTTGGGGAGGGTGCGTAACCATGCAACCGCTCAAGACTGTCAACGTCCGGCTGACGCCGGTTTCGGATAGGGAACCAGTCAAGGTGTACCTGTTGCGGCCGCGGGGTACATTGTATTGGGGTGGTGCTGGGCTGGATGGCCAATACGTCCAACCTCAGCTGGCAGCCTTCCGTCGAGCCGGCATTTCCCAGTGCTTTGCCGGGCTGACCAACTCTGCAACGCACGCGTTGCCGCAAGACTACGCCTTGGGTGGCATGCTGCTGGATGCCATCCGGTCTGGCATGGTGATCCGAAACCGCGACGATGGCGAATGGACAATCACCAGCGGCATGGCTGCGGAGGCACCTCAGTTCAACCTGATCGGCTACAGCTATGGGTCATTGCTGGCCGCTCAGACCGCGTGGTCATACGCCAGGCAAGGGCATATCATCGACCATCTGGTTCTGGTAGGGTCGCCAATCGCCGAAGCGTTTCTCACGGACCTGCGCGGCCATCGGAACATCCGGAAGGTTATCCTGATTGACCTGGTGCAGTATGGGGATCCGATCCATGCAGGCATTCCGTGGCTGGAGTTGGTGGCTGGTGCCCCATTGCTCAGCAGGCAGATGCTTGCAGGAAAAGGCGAAGGACATTTCTATTATGCTCATGTCGTTTCGGACAGTCCGCGACGTTGGGCGGCACTGGCGGAACGTCTTGTTGCCGAAGGGCTTAGGTAGATGAAACGCAAAGCAAGTAAGGTAGTTCGCCTAGTGGATCTATGTGCCATGGCCATGACCTTGCTGGGTATAACGTTCGCGGTGATTGCCGCTCGGACGCCCGTTACGCTCGCACAGGTCACAACCGGCCCATTGGCTGCGATTGCTGGCATCACAGTCTTCTGCGCAGCTGTATTGGCGCTCTGCGGTCTGCTGCTTTTGCTGTTTGTCTTACTGCGCCGGCCGGGCGAACGGTTGCGGGCATCTCTCTCCTACGCCATTGGTGTCTGCCTATTTGTAGCGGTGTTTCTCGCGACTGATCGATGGGTTACTCGTCAGCTTCCTGAGCGGCATAGCGCCGCACAAATTGATGCGCCGCGGATGCATTCCAACACCCTTGTCATCGCGTCGCAAAAATGTCGAGCACATCGCGGGCCACATTGGCCCTTCTGAGTAAGTTGGTAGCAGGGCTCTGGCTCGAGTCCTGCAAAGAAGCGTTGCGCAGAGCGAGCTGATCAAGCTTGTCGTGAAAGCGAACGGCTGAGAGCAAGATGTTCCTCCAATGCGGCAAACGCTCAGGATTCTGGAGCCGGCAATATCAGCCACCTTGGCGGAGCAGTCCGCGATCTCCTGGGACGGGATGAAAGGGTCCCCTTTCTCCCATCGGCCTGCCGTGCCAGTCAGTATCGCCCGCCCCTATCACGCACCCGCAAGCGTCCTGGGCATCTCCGCCCCCGAGTACGCACTCAGGTTGTGCTGATAAGTCGTCTCCCCCTTGAGCGCCGCGATCTGCTGATCGAACGCCGCCAGCGTGGCGGCGATCTTGCGTTGCCGGACCTCGGGGTCGCTCCGCTCAAGCAGGCGCTGGTAGCGGTTCGAATTGGCGAAGACCGGCATCAGCCCGCTCCACCAGTTGCGTTGCACGCCCAGCTTGTCGGCAAAGTCGTCGCCGTGGAACAGCCGGCAGAAAGCGTGCATCAGACCCACCGCCGCGTCTGCGGGCATGCCCAGGGCAGGCCCCAGGCGTTGGGCGGCCGCATCCAGCATCTTGGCCGTCAGCGTCGCGGCGGCCTGATCGGGCTCGCCGGCGGCTGCATCGATCAGCGCCAGCATTTCCGCGCCGGACGCCTGGTCGGTCACCCGGCGGTAGTAGCGGTCTTCAATCCCCAGCAAGTGGGCCACCAGTTGCCACACGTGGTAGAGGTCGCGGAACTCGTCGGCATCAAATTCAATGCCAATCTTCTCCAGCGCGTTGAAGGGCACGTAGGTGAAATCCAGCCACGTGCGCAACATATCGAACTGGCTGATGGGCATGCCGCGTTGCGTGGTGTCCCAGCCGCGCGCCAGCAAGCCGGCCCGGACGCGGGCGTGCAGAATGCGAACCTGCAAGGTATGTATATAGCCCTGCGCACCGGCCGCCAGGCCGCCCGGGCGCAGCGTCTGTTGCTGCCAGACGGCCGTTTCCAGCAGGCGCCGCGGAGATTGCGCATCCAGGTTGCCGGTGGCCATCAGTACGCTGGCAATGGCCGGAGAACTATAGGTATGCGCCAGCGACCCCGGGCCAAGCGAGATGCTCGTCCACAGCGCGCCAATGCTCAGATAGGCTTCGGCCCCGCGCCGTATGCGTTCGGGATCCACCCACGGCGGAATCGACTCGGCCTGCCGGAGAAAGGCGTCGATGGCCTCGGGCGGGCTCGACAGGCTTGCGCGCCCTTCCCGCAGGCCCGCTTGCAAGATCGCCGGATGGCCGGCCTGTCCGCTGTTCAGCGCGGCGATGGCCGCATCGGCCAGCGGATCGGCGCTGGCTGCCATTTCCATCACCAGCGCCGTGGCTTCGGCGCCGAAACGCGCCGCAAGCGCGGCCTGGTCAATTGCACGGCCCGGCAACGCGGGGGACAGCCTGCCATCATGCGACATTCGGGTCTCCTGGGTCAGCGGGAGAGCTGCATGCAGCCCTCTTATAATTCTTGGCCAAATGGACGGGTCGTTCTATAACAAGAACGATAAAGGAAACGGCATCGTTTCCTTTATAGGACGCCCGATGCCGATGCGCAAGTCCATTGCTTTCCCTATGCTCAGATGCGGGCCCGCATCTGCCATGGCACTCACCCAATCAGGCCGACAGCGGAGAACAGTATTGCAATGCGCAAGGGCAGTGAAACCGCAATGACGGCGGCGCCATCCAGACAACCATCCGTTCGGCCATCCGGACGCCCCTCGCTGGAACGGGCCGGGCAGCTTGCCGACACCATCATGGACCACGCCACCCGGCTCTTCATCGAGCATGGCTTTGGCGCCACCAGCGTGGAGGCCATTGCCGCCGCCGCCGGCATTTCCAAGAAGACCTACTACACCCGCTTTGCCGGCAAGGCAGAAGTCTTCGAGGCGGCCGTGCTGCGCTACGTGGCGCAGAACCTGCGAACCGGACAGCCGGCGCAAGCCGACAGCGAGCCGCTGGAGGAACGCCTGGTCCGCATGGCCTGCGAGCTGCTCGAATGGATCCTGCGACCCGAGGTCCTGGGCCTGTATCGCGTGACGATTGCCGAGGCACCACGGTTTCCACAACTGGCCCGAACCGTAGTCGACTTCGCCATCCTCGGCGCGGCACGCTCATTCGAGCCGGTATTCCGCACATGGGCTGCCGGCAATCCGAGCGATGACGAGATCGCCTTCGTGGCCTCGCAGTTCCTGCAGAGCGTGGCGGCCGAGCCGTTCCATCGGGCGGTTCAGGGGTTGGATGCGGCGGGGTTGGATGCGCCGCGGCGTGAGAAGGTGCGGCGTGCTGTTCGGTTGTTTTTGCTGGGGTTTTCGCAGCGGGGTGAGGGGTAACTGCTCGCGTCGGCAATCCTGTGCTGTGAACTTAGACTTGTCTCATTCTCCGACATGCACGAGACACGTAGGCTTGCCCATGGTGCTGAACACACCCCCCGAGCGTTGCCACGGCCGACAGCCGTGGCGCGTCTTCCATAGCTTACTGCTAAGGCCGGGCAGCGCGCATCGATACAAGACCCGAAAGGGGAAACATGCGGGCCGATCTGCGGGGCGGTGTTCAAGTGCCCGGCCGCCCAGTTTGCACGGGCGAATCCAAGTTTCGAATTAGGAGTTCGCTATGCGGAAGATAACTTCCACTGCGCACGTGCGCACATTCACGACCAGCTACAGGCATTTCCACGTCAAGGCAACTGAAAGTAATCGCTATAGTGGGATGCGAAGCGTTCCATGGATTCGGTTAGGTGGGGTATGGTTGGAACGGGCTGGGTTCAAGATCGGGCAAGCGCTCAAAGTGGAGGTACGGAATAAGGTTGTCGTAATTTCCTCGGAATAGCTGCCGTGGGAAGGGGTCCGTAGATGCTGACGAGCCTATGGGAATGGGTCTATTTCTGAGCTAGATCTAGATCTTGAATTAGATCTGTCCCCTTTCTCTTCGGTCAATCTATTGGTGGAGGAGTGCATTGAGGGGCGCCACCGCCGGATTTCTGTACCCGCCGGACACGTACCATTCGCTGGTTGCGAGGGCTTCGTACATGGCGGCCTTCCACGTGTTTCTGCGCTTTGCGCGCTCTACCGTCGCAACGGTACGCAGATGCTCCCGTCGGCTATCGTCGGAAACCAATGTCTCCAACAGATCACCCACCTCAACTAGCTCCGATGCGGCCTGCGTAGCGAACCGCCGCGCCAAACCGAGTTCGTTGAAATGGCGGCTTACCCTATCGGCCAAGGACTGTTCCCATGTCACCGGCGGAGCCACCCGGTAGCGTATCGCTGCCGGAATGGTAGGGAGGACGTCGGCAAAGAGCCAGGATTCTCCCTCGATATTCTCGTCCTCGAAGTACGGATGAAGCATCTGACCGCCCTGCTCCACGACACCCGCCCCTTTTCCGGTATTACAGTCCTTGCACGCAGGGACCAGGTTTGCCGGATGTACGGAAAAAACTGGATAACGAGATTTCGACAGAAAATGGTCAAGCGTTGAAGCATGGCCAAATCCGCAGTATGGGCACTTGCCAAGAGGGGCAGAGATCAAGATCTTGTCGTAAGCGCTTCTGACCCGCCCAGTCTTCGCGACCATCTGCTTCTCGTACAACGCCGTGAGTTCCCCCTTCGTGATATCCCCCACCACGAACTGGCCATCCTCCCCACGCCGACAACGATCCGACAGGTACAGTTCACTTTTCGCGGCGCGCTCTTCATACTGACTCAGCTTGGGCGAGATGGCTCCCATTGCATTCCAGAACTTTTCCGCAACCGGCACATCCCAGATTCCTCGGACGCATTCCTTGAAAAGCTCTTCAGCGTCAATCGCAGGCCTATTTAGGCGTTTCATTGACAATCTCCTCGTCGCTACGCCTTCGAGCTTATCCGCGCGCGCACCAGCGCCTGTGCTTCATTGCCCAACTGTCCCTTAAAATCGCTCATGATGCTTTCAAAGGATCCACCAGCATCAACCGCCCTGCTCAATATCTCGTGAAACCCCGATTGGGAAACCTCGAGGCCGAATATTTCGCGCGTGAGCACGCCCACGTTCTCACCAAATGTCTCTCGCTCAGGCCGGTCAACCCGGCCTTCGGTTCGTATCCGCGTCATCTTCCACACACACCGCCTAGGCACCTCTTGGGCCACTACCGGGGAGTGGGTGGCTATGATTGCGACGCCGTTTCGACTGTACAACAGATCGGACAGTGCTCGTGTGAATGCAGCAAGCAGCGGTGGATGCAGGTGGCTTTCCGGCTCATCAATCAACACGAGGGTTTTCTCTTCAACCGTCTCCACTAGCTTCGTAATGGTCAACAGCACGATGGAATGTCCTGAACTCATCCTACTGACCAAATTGCGGGCAAGAGCGAGGCCCTGTGCCCTGTCAGCACCGAGTAGCCGACCTAACTCCATGTCGGCGAAATTTTCATCCGACGCCAACCGCTCGATGGCCGCCTTCCATCGTCTTGCCTTGGCGGGCTGGCTCAAGCACGCATCCAAGGTATCCACGAGATCATTCGCGAGATCATCGTTGCTTTTTGACAAAGGCTGTGGCGGATTTAGATTCGCGGGATGGAGTGGATTCGACTTGTCCCGCTTCTTCATCCCGACGTAGTAGTAGGCCACTCCCTTGCTTCTGTCCGGACGGTCCGCTGGCGGAACGAATGGGTCGAAGGCGCTGAACGACACCGAGACTACGCTACTAAAATAGTCTGGAGCGAGCTTTGATTGCGCTCCCCAGTCACTGATCTCGAAGAAACTTCCGCGATTTTCGTCACTGGGCATAACGATCGCGCGAACCATGTTGTTTAGCAAGGTCGTCTTGCCGACTCCATTTCTTCCAATGAGAACGTGAAGATTGGTTGACGGGGTCGATTCCGGTTCAACAAAAAAGGAAAGATCGACCGGTGCATTCCTTTCATCCCCCGGATCACGATAGACAAATCTGAACTTGGTGAGTGCGGCATCTCCAGCAAGCACGCGGACGAACTGCCCGTAGATGTGAGACAGGCTTACCGAGCGCGTGATGGAATCTCTAAAAACCTGCTCAGTTTCAAACTGCTTAATGCGACTTTTATCGACAACCACATCACGCAGGCAGCGCAAGATATGATCCGCCTCTTCGTGCGACAAGGAGTCTCGGATTTTGATGTAGTACTCAACATCCTGCCCCAGAGAAAACCAGTTCTCAGGCAGGAACGGGAAGATCTTTGGAATCGCCTCCCGGGTCCACCCGTGCGGTTGGCCGACGTAGCCGATCTTTACTGTTCCAAGATCCAACCTTCTGCCATCGGCCTTGACATAGATAGCGTAAAATGTCGTCTTGAACGAATAATCGTCCCAATTATCCTCCTGCAAATAGATGCAGTTTCGCCTCGTCCAGCTCTCGTTTCGGCCGACCACCTGAAAATTGATTGGAATAATCATTGCAGTTCTGCGATTCATCTAAACTATTGCGCGCAAAAAGCGATTACGATCAGACAATCCAGTAAATTCTTGCGCGACGCGTGAATGCCTCTTTTGCACCCTCCAGGATCTTGCAAGCCAACTCCCGAGCATCGCCATGATCCATCGAACCGCGAACAACGATTTTGCGCTGTTACTCTTAAAGACGATTAGCTGCTCGGCATCGCCCAAGACCTGTTTCCCCAGGGAGAGCTAAGGGTCGGCGGACATGTTTCACTCATTCATCCTGATACTCTTCGCCGTAATTTTCCCGGTAGTACTCGCGTGCCACGGTCTCGGCATCGATGTAATCGTGCGGGTCGATATTGAAATGATCAACCGGATCAACTTGGTCCATCGAAGAGTACTCATGCCCGAATCCAGCGGCCATCAGTTCGTCCAAGCCGCGTATATCTAAGCCACAGCACTTGCAGCCGAACTGAAATGGGGCCACTCGAACTTCCTGGACCAACTCCTCCCCTCTCAAAAAGGGCGAGCTTCTGCCGACCGGGGCTGCAAATAGTTGTCCATTTTGCGCACAAGCCGGGCACTTCAAATACATAATGTGGTGACCGCTGACGAGGACTGCCGACAACGCTACCGTTTTCGAAGCGTCCCGCTTCGCCTTTTGCTCGCTGTTTGGCAGGGAGAAGAACCGCTCCTTGCAAACACGAATGAGGTCATGGACTCTTCGCGATCGATCCTTTGTGATTGCTTGGGCGGTTCTTCTAGCGACTTCGGCGTCCTCTGGACCCAGCAAGGTGTCCAAGTCTTGAGCCGCGAAATCCGCTACCTTGACAATGAACGAGTACACGTGCGGCATGAGAGTGCGCGCCGCCAATTGTGCGATCTCCGCTTTGTCACCGTGAAGCTCGCCGTTACGTGTATTGACGAGCGTTTGGACGTTGGCCACCTCCGCGTCAGTCAACTCTGGTACTAGTCGCTGAAGCCTTTTTATAATCTCTTGCAGGTCCGCTGATTTTGGTGGGGATCTCGGAACCTGTCCACAGGCAAAGAGAAGACTCTCAAGATCAGAGGCAGCATTGAGCGCAGGGCTAATGTGACATACCGCCCCACGAGCTATGAGCTCGAGGGTGAAACAAAGGTATAGGATGAAGTCCTCACTGTCTCGCCCACGACTACTGCCTCGTTGCCAGTACAATTGGGCCTTCGAAAAATAGTTTTCAGTTGTCCAGGTCATTGCTCCCCCAAACTGCAAAACGATATAGCCCTATACCAGGCGTGCCGCGTAACGCATCTCTTCCATGCATCGCGCTCCAATTATCCAGAATTGCCACCCGATGCTCGGTCCAATCTATGCGACACGTAGCTCTCATCGAAGTCATGATGTAGTCGGTGACAGCGTGAGCCTCGACGTTCTGCGCAGCCATAACCGCCGCGTTGTATCGAAATATCTTCCTATCGTCTTGATGCGTTATCAATCGACAGTAGCGTGATGTCCGACCGCGCAACAGGTACAAACATCTCTGCAGATACTCAATCCCGAATTCGCGTACAAGTTCACCGGTGTCGTATATCAATGTTTCGGCCGCTCGCGGACGCGGTGCGGCGAATACGAGGTATCGAGGTGGGACATCAATGATCGCGAAGTCTGTGTGGGGCGGGAACATATCTAGCCCATGTCGAGACGAAAGAGTGTCAGGCCGAGCCGACTCTTGCGACCGAGGAAAGAGCCGCTGACATATCAACTTTTCCGGTGCGAGCAGTTTCAATACCTGTCCAACGCTGTATGCCTGGCCTCCTTGATCTCTTCGGATCAACCACCATTTCGGTGTTTTTCTGCGGTCCCAATCGAGCATGGCTTTCCTGCGTGGTCACCTGTAGCAGATATTACCAGTTGCCACACACTGCCGGTCTGGCACTGACCAATCAAGCTGTCCTGCGATGCACGGGGCCGTGCCACGGGCAAGAAGGGTACCCGTAACGGTCGTCGGGAACAGGCAGCAGCGACGTCGCAAAATGGCCGAGTGCAGCCATTTCACCCTTTTTTAGTCGTAGCCAAAAGAAATAGGAGCCTCAGCTCCCATTTCTCTTTTTTCACAACAGGACGACGACAACGCCTCAATCCCAGCTCAACGCCCCACCCGTCTGATACTCAATAACCCGAGTCTCAAAGAAGTTCCGCTCCTTCTTCAGATCGATCATCTCCGACATCCACGGGAACGGATTCTCCTCATTCGCGAACAACTGATCCAACCCAATCTGCTGGCACCGACGATTGCAAATGAAGCGGAGGTAACCCTTAAACATCGGCGCATTCAACCCCAGCACCCCACGCGGCATCGTATCCTCAGCGTAGCGATACTCCAGATCCACCGCCTTCTTGAACAGCTCAGTAATCTCAGCCTTGAACTCCGCCGTCCACAGATGCGGGTTCTCCAGCTTGATCTGGTTGATCAGGTCAATCCCAAAATTGCAATGCAGCGACTCATCGCGCAGGATGTACTGATACTGCTCGGCAGCCCCAGTCATCTTGTTCTGCCGCCCCATCGCCAGGATCTGCGTGAAGCCCACATAGAAGAACAGCCCTTCCATGATGCAGGCGAACACGATCAGCGACTTCAGCAGCTTCTGGTCGTTCTCCGGCGTGCCGGTCTTGAACGACGGGTCGGTCAGCGTGTCGATGAACGGGATCAGGAACTCGTCCTTGTCGCGGATCGACTGCACTTCGTGGTACGCGTTGAAGATCTCGGCTTCGTTCAGGCCCAGGGACTCCACGATGTACTGGTAGGCGTGGGTGTGGATGGCCTCTTCAAAGGCCTGGCGCAGCAGGTACTGGCGGCATTCCGGCGCGGTGATCTGGCGGTAGGTGCCCAGCACGATGTTGTTGGCGGCCAGCGAGTCGGCGGTGACGAAGAAGCCGAGGTTGCGCTTGATGATGCGGCGCTCGTCTTCGGTCAGGCCGTTGGGGTCTTTCCACAGGGCGATGTCGCGGGACATGTTGATTTCCTGCGGCATCCAGTGGTTGGCGCAGCCGGCCAGGTACTTTTCCCACGCCCACTTGTACTTGAACGGCACCAGCTGGTTGACGTCGGTCGAGCCGTTGATCACGCGCTTGTCGGCAGCGTTGACGCGGCGGTTGCTTTGCGCGGCGGCGGCGTTGGGGTTGTTGCCCAGGATGCCGGCTTGCGTGGCGCTCGGCGGCAGGACGCCTTGCTGGTCAGCGGTGGCAGCCGATGCAGCGGGTTGCAGGGCAGGCTGCGGTGCGGCCTGCGGGGTGGCTTGAACGTCGTCGTCCCAGCTCAGCATGATGTGGTTCTCCGTGATTCGGTTTGGGGGCGGCGGTGGTCAGTGTTTTTTGACTTGTGCAACTTCGTGGTTGCGCCGGCCCTCTCCCCCGGCCCCTCTCCCGCGGGCGGGAGAGGGGAGCAAACCGGGGGGTTAGGTAAGACTTATTGGCAGGCTTCGCACTCTTCGAAGCCGGGGTCGCCCGGGCGCATCGTGCAGACCGCGCCTTCGGCTTCCGGCATGGCCGGGGCCGATGCGGCGGCTGCGTCCAGGGCGGAGCCGCTGTCGCTGCCCGACGACACCGCGTTCAGCGAGCCGCGCGACACGGTGGACTTTTCCACGTGGGTGGCAGCCATCGTGCGCAGGTAGTACGTGGTCTTCAGGCCGCGCACCCATGCCAGCTTGTAGGTGTCATCCAGCTTCTTGCCCGACGCGCCGGCCATGTAGATGTTCAGGGACTGGGCCTGGTCGATCCACTTCTGGCGGCGGCTGGCGGCTTCCACCAGCCAGGTCGGCTCGACTTCGAACGCGGTGGCGTAGATGTCGCGCAGGTCTTGCGGAATGCGGTCGATACGCGACAGCGAGCCGTCGAAGTACTTCAGGTCGGCAACCATCACTTCGTCCCACAGGCCGCGTTCCTTCAGGTCGCGCACCAGGTAGTCATTGACCACGGTGAACTCGCCCGACAGGTTGGACTTGACGTACAGGTTCTGGAACGTCGGCTCGATGCAGGCGGACACGCCGATGATGTTCGAGATCGTGGCGGTCGGCGCGATCGCGATGCAGTTCGAGTTGCGCATGCCGTGCTGCTTGATGCGGGCGCGCAGGCTGTCCCAGTCCATCGTGGCAGACATGTCGACTTCCAGGTAGCCGCCGCGCTCTTCGGCCAGCAGCTTGAGCGAGTCTTGCGGCAGGATGCCGCGGTCCCACAGCGAGCCTTCATAGGTGCTGTAGCGGCCGCGCTCTTCGGCCAGCTCGGTCGAAGCCTGGTAGGCGTAGTAGCACACCGCTTCCATCGAGGTATCGGCAAACTTGACGGCGGCGTCGCTGGAATACGGCGTGCGCAGCACGTGCAGGCAGTCCTGGAAGCCCATGATGCCCATGCCGACCGGACGGTGGCGCAGGTTGGAATTGCGCGCCTTGTCCACGGCGTAGTAGTTGATGTCGATCACGTTGTCGAGCATGCGCATGGCGGTGCGCACGGTCTTCTGCAGCTTGGCGTGATCCAGCGCGTAGGTGCCGTCGGCCTGCTTCGCCATGTGGGCGACCAGGTTGACCGAGCCCAGGTTGCAGACGGCGATCTCGCTCTCGTTGGTGTTGAGCGTGATTTCCGTGCACAGGTTGGAGCTGTGGACAACGCCGACGTGCTGCTGCGGGCTGCGGATGTTGCAGGGATCCTTGAAGGTGATCCACGGGTGGCCGGTCTCGAACAGCATGCCCAGCATCTTGCGCCACAGTTGCAGCGCGGGCAGCTTCTTGAACAGCTTCAGTTCGCCGCTGGCGGCCTTGGCTTCATAGCCCAGGTAGGCCTTCTCGAATTCCTTGCCGACCTTGTCGTGCAGGTCCGGGCAGGTGGCGGGCGAGAACAGGGTCCATTCGCCGCCTTCCATCACGCGCTTCATGAACAGGTCCGGGATCCAGTTGGCCGTGTTCATGTCGTGGGTGCGGCGGCGGTCGTCGCCGGTGTTCTTGCGCAGTTCCAGGAATTCTTCGATGTCCAGGTGCCACGTTTCCAGGTAGGCGCAGACGGCGCCCTTGCGCTTGCCGCCCTGGTTCACGGCCACGGCGGTGTCGTTGACCACCTTCAGGAACGGGACCACGCCTTGCGACTTGCCGTTGGTGCCCTTGATGTGCGAGCCGAGCGCGCGCACGTTGGTCCAGTCATTGCCCAGGCCGCCGGCGAACTTGGACAGCAGCGCGTTTTCCTTCAGCGCTTCGTAGATGCCTTCCAGGTCGTCGGAGACGGTGGTCAGGTAGCACGACGACAGCTGCGAGCGGCGGGTGCCGGAGTTGAACAGGGTCGGCGTGGACGACATGAAGTCGAACGACGACAGCAGCTGGTAGAACTCGATGGCGCGCGCTTCACGGTCCTTCTCGTTCAGCGCCAGGCCCATGGCCACGCGCATGAAGAAGGCCTGCGGCATTTCGATGCGGGTTTCATCGATATGCAGGAAGTAGCGGTCGTACAGGGTCTGCAGGCCCAGGTAGTTGAACTGGAAGTCGCGGCCGGCGTCCAGCGCGGCGCCCAGGCGGGCCAGGTCGTAGGTGGCCAGTTGCTCGTCCAGCAGCTCGGCTTCGATGCCGCGGGCGATAAACTTGGGGAAGTACTCGGCGTAGCGGCTGGACATCTCGGCCTGGGTCACTTCGGTGCCCAGGATTTCCTTGCGGATGGTGTGCAGCAGGATACGGGCGGTGACCTGGCTGTAGTCCGGGTCCTTTTCGATCAGGGTACGCGCGGCCAGGATGGCGGAGTCGTACACCTGCGTCATCGGCACGCCGTCGTACAGGTTCTTCAGGGTTTCCTTCAGGATCGGCTCGGCGCTCACTGCGTTGCCAAGGCCGCTGCAGGCGTTGTCGATCAGGTCATGCAGCGCGGCGATGTCCAGCACGTGCGTGACGCCGCCATCGGTCACGTTGACCGAGATGCCGCCCTCCTGCACGCGGGCCACGGCCTGGGCGTTGGCCTGGGCGCGCTCGTCCTTGCGCTTCTCGCGGTACAGCACGTAGGCGCGGGCCACTTCATGCTCGCCCGAGCGCATCAGCGCCAGTTCCACGTGGTCCTGCACGTCTTCGATATGGATGGCGCCGCCGTTGGGGCGGCTGCGCACCAGTGCGCGCACGACGTTGTCAGTCAGTTGCTCGACGATCTCGCGCACACGCGCGGACGCGGCGCCCTGCCCGCCGTTCACGGCGAGGAAGGCCTTGGTCATGGCAACGGCGATCTTGGACGGCTCGAAAGCCACCACGGCGCCGTTGCGTCGAATGATCTTGTGATCCGGGTAGTTCGTATTGGCGGCGTTGGCGGGGGTCTGCTGCGCGGTCGGTGCAATACCGGCGGCGGCGCCACCCGTGGTGATTTCGTTCTGGGCCGTTTGCATGAGAACTCCTGTTTTTACCCTGGAAATAAGAGACAAAAGAGTCCCTGGCGAAATGCGGCGAAAAGAACGTCCCTCCCGGCGTGAGGTCGGGGGCGGACAGACTGCCTTTACGTGAACATTTCGCCAGGGACTCTTGTGATTCGCTGGCCTTAGCGGGCGGTTTCGAGACGATGCACGAACTTCGTGATCCCTGACTCGCCCTTGGGGCCGGCTCCCCGGTTTGACTACTAGATATAGTGTGTGATGCGTGAAACTGGGCTAAGTATAGTGAAACGAATCCGAATGACCAGTCTTGACAAGCGCTTTTTCGGGGGCGGTGGCGCCGATGCGGCAACGCCACATGCCCGCAAGCCTAGTACTCGCAAGGGTTTTCGTCAGACCGTTCGCAACTGCACATTTCACAAAAATTTTTTTGATTGTTGCGACGTTGCGATAGCCCCACCCGGAGGTGGGGCATGTGCGCCGGAACGGGGCGCACGGGGATGGGGAATGAGGTTAAGGATTCGTCACCCGGCCAGCCGCGCCAGGGCACTGGTAGGGCAACATGCCGGGCGCCAGGCCTGCCTGCGTGGCGAAGCGCGCCCAGTCGAAATGCGGGCCGGGATCGGTCTTACGCCCCGGGGCAATGTCGCTGTGGCCGGCAATCGCGCGCACCGGGTAGGCGGCCAGCAGCGCGGGCACCAGCGCGGCCACGGTGTCGTACTGGGCCAGGGTGAACGGCAGGTCGTCGCAGCCCTCGATCTCGATGCCGATGGAGAAATCGTTGCAGCGGGCGCGGCCGAAGAAGTCGGACTGTCCGGCGTGCCAGGCCCGCTGCGTGCACGGGACAAACTGCACCAGCTCCCCCTCGCGCGTGACCAGGAAGTGCGCGGACACCTGCACCTGGTGGATGGTGGCAAAGTACGGGTGCTTGTTGGGATCGAGCCGGTTCTGGAAGAAGGCCTCGATGTCGCCGCTGCCGAACTGGCCGGGCGGCAGGCTGATGTTGTGCAGCACCACCAGGTCCACCGGCATGCCGGCCGGGCGCTCGTCAAAGTTTGGTGACGGCACGCGGCGCGCGGCGGGGACCCAGCCGTCGGCCTCTGGCAGATAGCGGTGCTCGGGCTTGCTCATGACGTGCCCTCGCCTTCCACGGTGCTGCGTTCGGCGGCGTCCATGGCCTCGCGGATGCCCAGTTGCTGGATACGGTAGCGCAGCTGGCGCAGGTTCAGGCCCAGCAGCGGCGCGGCCGCGGTGCGGTTGAAGTTGGTCTGCGCCAGCGCCTGCAGGATCAGCTCGCGCTCCACGGCTTCCAGCCTGGCTTGCAGGTCGATCGGGAAGACGATGCCGCGGCAGGCGCGTTCGGCGGGATCGCCGGCGGGCTCGGGTTCGGGCGCGCTGGCCGGGGCCGGCACCACGGGCGGCGGCTCTGCCGGGGCCGGCGCGGGCGCGGCGGCCGGCGGCACCGGCGCCCACATGCCTGCGGCGCCCCAGGGGGCGGAATAGTTGGTGGGCGCCATCGCCGGCGCGGGGGCATGCATCAGCCCGGCGCGCTCGGCGCCGGCGTCCAGCGGGCCCAGGTCGGCCAGCTCGATCTCTTCGCTCTCGGCAAAGGCGTAGGCGCGCTCCAGCAGGTTCTCCAGCTCGCGCACGTTGCCGGGGAACGGATAGGCCACCAGCCGTTGCAGCGCCGCCGGCGACAGCCGCTTGGGGCGCGGGTCGCCGTAGCGCACCGCCAGGTGGTCCAGGATGGCGCGCGCCAGCACCGGGATGTCTTCACCGCGCTCGCGCAGCGTGGGCATGCGCAGCGCCAGCACGTTCAGGCGGTAGTACAAGTCCTGCCGGAACTGCCCGGCCGACACCATCGCCGCCAGGTCCTTGTGGCTGGCGCACATCACGCGCACGTCGACGGCGTCTTCGCGGCTGGCGCCGATCTTGCGCACCCGGCGCTCCTGCAGCGCGCGCAGCAGCTTGACCTGCATCGGCAGCGGCAGGTCGGCCACCTCGTCGAGCAGCAGCGTGCCGCCGTTGGCGGCCTGGAAGAAGCCGCCGCGCTCCCCGTCGGCACCGGTGAAGGCGCCTTTGACATGGCCGAAGAACTCGGACTCCATCAGGTTCTCGGGGATGGCGCCGCAGTTGACGGCGATAAACGGATGCGCGGCCCGGCCGCTGGTCGCGTGGATGGCGCGCGCGGCGCGCTCCTTGCCGCTGCCGGATTCGCCGCTGATCACCACCGGCGCCATGCTGCGCGCCAGCCGCGACAGCGAACGGCGCACCTCCAGCATGGCGGCGGAATGGCCGGGCAGCAGGGCGGCGGCGCGGTCGGCGGCCTGCTCGGCCGCGGCGGCTTCGGCATCGGTGCTGTCGCGTTGCTGGCGGCCCAGCGCGTTCAGCACCAGGCTGCGCAGCTGCTCCAGCGATACCGGCTTGGCGATGTAGTCGAAGGCGCCGGCCTTGAGTGCTTCCACGGCGTTGTCGGCGCTGCCGTAGGCGGTGATGACCGCCACCGGGATGCGTTCCGGCGCGGCCGACAGCTGGCGCACGATCTCGATGCCCAGGCCGTCGCCCAGGCGCATGTCGGTCAGCACCAGGCTGTAGCGGCGCTGCGCCAGCTTCTCGCGCGCCTCGGCGAGCGAGCCGGCCAGCACCACGTCATGGCCCATGCGGCGGATCGAGATGTCCAGCAGCTCGCGCAGGTCGGCCTCGTCGTCGATGACCAGGATGGGATCGGGCGCTCGGGACATTCGGGGTGGCATGGGGTGGTGGCTGGGTTGGGACAGGTCAGGCGGCGGCCGCATCGGCACTCTCGATGCGCAGCGTCAGCACGAAAGCCTTGGCCGGCAGTGTATCGCGCGCGGCGGCGGCCAGCATGCCAGTGCGCTCCAACAGCGCCGGCAAGGCGATGGCGCCGTAGCGCACCTGGGCGTCATTGGCGCCGCACAGCTCGCGCGCCATGAACAGGCCCAGCCCGGTGCCCTGGGCGTTGCTGGTGAAGAACGGTTCGAACAGGCTGCGCTGGTGCTCGCGCGCGACTTCGGCGCCGTCGTTCCAGACGATCAGCTCGGCATGGTGCTGGTCCAGCGCATGCGCCAGCAGCCGGATCGATCCCGGCAGCCGGCTGCAGTAGCGCCAGGCGTTGTCCAGCAGGTTGCCCAGCACCTGCTGCAGCTGCGAGGCGTCGAACACCACCGGCTGGGCCACGTCCACGGTCAGCCGGATGGCATTGGCGTTGATGTCGGCCCGGCCCGCCGGGCGGGTCTCGCCGGCGCGCGGGCGGCGCGAGCGCATTTCGGCGCGCCAGCGCTCGACGATCTCGGGCAGCGCCTGCGCCAGGTGCACGGTGCTGCGGCCGGTGCGCGGGCGGCGCGACATCTGCAGCACGTCTGACACCACCTGGTCCAGCCGGCGCACGTTGTCGTTGATGATGCGCAGCAGGCGGGCGTCGATATCGACATCGGCGCCGCCATGTTCTTGCGCGGCAGGGTCGCGCCGGCCGGAGTCTCCCAGCAGCTCGCTGGCCTGGCTGATTGCCGCCAGCGGGTTGCGGATCTGGTGCGCGATGCTGGCCACCAGCCGGCCCATGGCGGCCAGCTTTTCCTGCTGCACCTGCTCGGCGATGCGTTCCCAGCTTTCGATATGGACCAGCACGGTGTCGCGCATCTCGTTGCGCAACAGGGCCTCATCCTCCTGCGACCAGGCCATGGCCTCGTTCTGGGCGATGGCCAGGCGCAGGCGGCCGGCGGCTTCGGGCGACAGTTCGCTCCAGGCGGCGGTATCCAGCGTGGCCGGCACGGTGCGGCCATGCGCCATGGTCGAGCGCAATCCTGCCAGCCCCGGCAGCACAAAGCGCAGCCGCAGCCGGGTGTGCTGCATGGTGCCGTCGGCCAGCGCGGTGCCGGACGCCATCGGCAGCAGCTGCAGGATGCGCGGCACGTCGTCCTTGCTGTGCAGCCAGTCGCGCAGCATCTCCATCAGCGGCTGCAGGCGCGGGATGCGGCGCAGGTCGAACAGCACTGCTTCTCCGCCCTGACCTGCCGCACCACCCAGCCGGCGCGAGTAGATGCGCTCATGCGGCTGCACGCCCAGCAGCACCACCGCCGCGGGGTTGGCGGCCACCACCGCGCCGTTGGCGCGCACCAGCATCACGCCGTCCTGCATGTCGTTGACCATGAGCCGGTTGACCAGCTGCTGCAGGCGCAGCTCCTGCTCGCGCGCCAGCGCCAGGCGCTCCTGCGCGATCTGGCGGTTGGCCAGCATATACATCAGCAGCGCCGCGATCATGAACACCAGGCCGAACAGGCCCGAGCCCAGCAGGCCGGCATCGGCCTGGCGCAGCAGGATGGTGTGCATGAAGGGCCCGCTCATCACCACCAGCGCGGAGATCGACGCGGCAAACAGCGCGAACAGCAGGCTGGTCAGTGCGCCGGCTTCCAGCGCGGGCAGCAGGAAGATCATGGCCAGGCCCTCGGCCTGACCGCCCCGCCCCAGCACGCTGAAGACCAGCGCCAGCAGGGCCAGGTCGGCCAGCACCTGCACCCGCACGCGCAGATGGAAGTGCCGGCGCCACAGCGTGCCGGCCAGCATCGCCACGGCAATGCCAAGATAGGGCACGGCGATGGTCATGGCCGCCGCGTGCTCGATGCCGCCCAGGCCCCCGAGGTCGAACGGCACGGGCGGGATCGCATTCGTGATGGCGGTGACGGAGGCCGGCTCGCCGCGCCGCATCAGCGCAAAGCCGACCAGCAGCAGGCCCACGGCCACGCGGGTCCAGCAGAAATAGCGCAGCAGGCGCCAGTGAAAGTCAGGCGGTTCGGGCTGGCGCCACAGCTGGGCCAGGCCGCGCCAGGCGTTCAGCCGCTGCCAGCCCGACGACGCCGGCTCTGTCATGGGCGGGGGCCGCTGCTGCTGTCGCTGCCCTCGGCCCGGCTTTCGTCAGGCAGGTGGCTGCGGCGGCAGTAGTGCAGGCCGCGCCAGGCAATGGCCTCGCCCTGCGGCAGGTGCACGCCGCACTGGGCGCACTGGACCATGGGTTCGGCGGTGGCGTCGGCCGGGCCGGCGGCGGCAGTGCGCTCGCTGGCCTCGCGGGCCTGGCGTGCGCGGTGTTCAGCCAGCCGCGCCTCGGCGCGGGCGCGCAGCCACCAGATGACGCCCAGCACCACGGCCAGCAGGATCAGGATACGTGCCATGGGGAATCAGAGACGATGCAGGACGACTTCAATCACGAAACGGCTGCCGACATAGGCCAGCAGCAGGATGCCGAACGAGGCGATGACCCAGCGCAGCGCCACCTTGCCGCGCCAGCCGCGGAAGATGCGCCCGGCCAGGATGCCGCCGAACATGGCCCACGAGATCAGCGCGAACACCGTCTTGTGGTCCAGCCGGAAGGCGCGGCCGAACAGCTCTTCAGAGAACAGCAGGCCCGAGGCAATGGTCAGCGTCAGCAGCACAAAGCCGGCCCCGATCAGCCGGAACAGCAGCTTCTCCAGCGTCAGCAGCGGCGGCAGCAGATCAAGCCAGCGGCCCAGCCATTCGCTGGGTTGCTGCTCCGGCGGCCGCGCCGGCGCGTGCCGGAAGCCATGCAGGCGCCGTTCGGCCAGCAGCATCAGGAAGGCGTGGAACGCCGCCAGCGTGAACAGCCCGTAGGCCACGTTGGCGATGATGAAATGCAGCTTGAACAGCGGCCGCGCCGCGTAGCCCAGGATCTGCGAGCCGGGGAAGGCCAGCGGCATCAGGCTGGCCACCAGCGCCACCGGGATCACGATCAGGCCCAGCCCCGCCAGCGAGAAGAAGAAGCTTTCGATCCAGTAGATGCCCACGCCCAGCCACAGCATGGCCGACAGTGCGAAGGCAAAGCCGAACATCATGCGCTCGGCCGGAAAGATGGTTTCATGCAGCAGCATGCCGTGGCTGGCCAGCGCCGCCAGCATCAGCACGTGCCACCAGGCCGGGCGCCCTTCGCCGTGCGCGCCGCCCGCCGGGGGGATGGGGCCGCCGCCGGCCACCAGCACGGCCGAGGTCGCCCCCCCTGCCGGGCCGGCAGCGGTGGCAAGGCGTGGGTGGCGCGTGGCCCAGCCGTGAAAGGCCAGGCCGCAATAGAGAAGTGCCGTCAGGGCATACAGTACAATCACCATTTACGCAGTTTACCTTAGTGCCCACGGACGGTGGCGGCCCGCTTGAACCGGTGTAACCGGTGTTCCAGGCCCGCCCCGTGTGCAAGACTGCCTCCGATTTCAGCCCCGAGCCCTGCTCCGACTTCTCCCCCGATTCCTGCCATGCTGGACAATCTCACTCAACGCCTGGCGCGTGTGGTCAAGACCATGCGCGGCGAGGCGCGCCTGACCGAGGCCAACACCGCCGAGATGCTGCGCGAAGTGCGCCTTGCCATGCTCGAAGCCGACGTGGCGCTGCCGGTCGTGCGCGAATTCGTTGCCCGCGTGAAGGAAAAGGCCATGGGCGAGGAGGTTGTCAGCAGCCTCACCCCGGGCCAGGCCCTGGTCGGCGTGGTCCAGCGCGAGCTGACCGCCGTGATCGGCGGCGCCGACGCGGCCAGCGGCAACAACAAGGAAGCCGAGCTGAACCTGGCCGTGCAGCCGCCCGCCATCATCCTGATGGCGGGCCTGCAGGGCGCCGGCAAGACCACCACCGTGGGCAAGCTGGCCAAGTGGCTCAAGGAAAACAAAAAGAAGAAGGTGCTGACGGTCTCGTGCGACGTCTACCGCCCCGCCGCTATCGCCCAGCTCAAGACGGTTTCCGAGCAGGTCGGCGCTGACTTCTTCCCGTCGCAGCCGGACCAGAAGCCGGCGGACATCGCCCGCGCGGCGGTGGACTGGGCACGCAAGCACTACCACGACGTGCTGATCGTCGACACGGCCGGCCGGCTCGGTATCGACGAGCTGATGATGCAGGAAATCGCCGCCCTGCACGCCGAGCTGAAGCCCGCCGAAACCCTGTTCGTGGTCGACGCCATGCTGGGCCAGGACGCGGTCAACACCGCCAAGGCCTTCAACGATACCCTGCCGCTGACCGGCGTGGTGCTGACCAAGCTGGACGGCGATGCGCGCGGCGGCGCGGCGCTGTCGGTGCGCCATATCACCGGCCGCCCGATCAAGTTTGTCGGCGTCGGCGAAAAGCTGGACGGCCTGGAGCCCTTCTACCCCGACCGCATGGCCCAGCGCATCCTGGGCATGGGCGACATCCTCGCGCTGGTCGAGGAAGCCCAGCGCGGCGTGGACATGGAAGCGGCCGAAAAGCTGGCCAAGAAGATCAAGAAGACCGGTGACTTCGACCTGGAAGACTTCAAGGCCCAGATCGGCCAGATGAAGAAGATGGGCGGCCTGGGCAGCCTGGTCGACAAGCTGCCGGCGCAGTTCGCCCAGCAGGCGCAGGGCGCCAACATGGACCAGGCCGAGAAGCAGGTGGCCCGCATGGAAGGCATCATCAACAGCATGACGCCCACCGAGCGCGCCAAGCCCGAGCTGATCAAGGCCAGCCGCAAGCGCCGCATTGCCGCGGGCGCCGGCGTGCCGGTGCAGGAAGTGAACCGCCTGCTCAACCAGTTCGACCAGATGCAGTCCATGATGAAAAAGCTCAAGGGCGGCGGCATGATGAAGATGATGCGCCAGATGGGCGCGATGAAGGGCGGCATGAAGGGCCTCTTCAACCGCTAGAATCCGTCCGTCGCACCCCGACTTGCCTCCCCCCGCAAAAGAACAGGAAAGACATCATGATGAGTGCCGTACAGGCCCGCGAGCTGTGGGCCAACTCCGAGGAAATCGTCTCCGCCGCGGAAGTCCAGGCGTCGCTGGACCGCATGGCCGCGGAAATCACCGCCAAGATGGGCGATGCCTTCCCGCTGGTGCTGTCGGTGATGGGCGGCGCGGTGGTCTTCACCGGCATGCTGCTGCCCAAGCTGGCCTTCCCGCTGGAGTTCGACTACATCCACCTCTCGCGCTACAACAACAAGACCGTGGGCGGCGAGATGCAGTGGCGCGTGGCCCCGCGCGAGTCGGTCAAGGACCGCGTGGTGCTGGTGCTGGACGACATCCTGGATGAAGGCGAGACCATGGCCGCGATCCGCGAGCGCATCATGGACATGGGCGCCAAGGAATTCCACGCCGCGGTGCTGTGCGAGAAGACGCTGACCAAGATCAAGCCCATGCATCCGGACTTCTGCGGCTTTGCCGTGCCGGACCGCTATGTGTTTGGGTGCGGCATGGATGCCAAGGGCTACTGGCGCAACCTGGACTCGATCCGCGCGCTGGTTTGATCAGTTGAATACAGGCACCCGCCCGGGTGCCTGCCCCGGCGCCATCCTCAGGCGCCCAGGATCGGCCACAGCGAGGCCAGCAGCAGCACGGCCATGCCGATATTGAAGGCGCGCAGCACCCGCGGACGCGCCAGCCAGCGCCGCAGCGCCGAGCCGCACAGTGCCCACATCGCCACGCTGGGCAGGTTCACCACCCCGAAGATCCCCGCCAGCAGCAGCACGTTGAGCCACAGGTTGCCGTGCAGCACATAGGTGCTGCACGCGCCCACCGCCATCACCCACGCCTTGGGATTGACCCACTGGAACGCCGCCGCGGCCCAGAAGCCCATCGGCCGCTTGACCTGCTGGTCCTGCACGCCGCCGGCCGTGGCCAGCTTCCACGCCAGCCATATCAGGTAGACCGTCGCCACCACGCGCAGCACCTGCCAGGTCCACGGGAAGGCGTGGAACATCGATCCCAGCCCCAGCCCGACCAGCCCCACCATCAGCGCAAAGCCAATGCTGACGCCGAGCAGGTGCGGCACCGTGCGCACGAAGCCGAAATTCACGCCCGAGGCGAGCAGCATCGTGTTGTTGGGACCGGGGGTGATCGACGACACCAGCGCAAAGCCGGCAAACGCGGCAAAAACACCGGTTCCGGCGGCGAGTTGGGATACTTCCATGACTGACTCCAGGGGCGTTCAGATACATTCAGGGAAATCAGTCTACGGTCAGTTAGCGGTACAGTACCGGTACAATTTTTTCGATAAATACCGATACGGGCCAGGCCTGCTGGCTGGTTCAGCGCAGCGCGTGCCAAGCGATGGCAAACGCGAGCAGCCACAGCACCGCACCCGTGATCCGCTCCACCCATCGCACCGAGCGCCCGAAGCGCGCCGCCACCGCCGGATGCCCGATGCCATGCGCCACCAGCAGATCCCAGCCCAGCACCACGGCAAACATCCATGCGCCGTAGGCGAGCTGCACCGCAGGCGGAGTGCGGCTGGCGGCAAGCACCGAGAACAGGCTGGCATAGAACAGCCCGTTCTTGGGATTCAGGACGGCGGAAAGGAACCCGCTGGCCAGCTGGGTGAGCCACGGCGCGGGCGCGCCGCCGTCCGCTGCGGGAATGGCCACCGTGCCGCTGGTGCGCAGCAGCCGCCAGCCCAGCCATGCGAGGTAGGCGCAGCCCGCCCACTGCAACGCCGCGAACAGCAGCGGATGGTCGCGCATCGCGGCAAATCCGGCCAGCGCCAGGCCGATGAAGACGCCATTGCCCAGCGCGATACCCAGGCATACGCCGCTCGCGCGCCGCGGCCCGTGCACCAGCGCGCTGCGCACCACCAGGAAGAAATCCGGCCCCGGGCTGAGCAGCGCCAGCGCGTGCGCGCCGGCCACCATGGCGAACTGCTGCCAGGGCAGCGTCCGCGCGCCGAGATCGAAAGCCATGTCCATGCCGACCCTCCGTGAAGAGCCGGCAGTGTCGTGTACCGGGATGTCGGCGGTCTTGAAGAAAGTTGCTGTGGCGGCAGGCCGTATCAGGCAGCGCGCTGATAGCCGCGCGGCGTCATGGCGACGCGCTGCTTGAAAGCGCGCTGGAAGTGGCTCTGGTCGGCAAAGCCCAGCGCCAGCGCCACCTCGGCCAGCGCCGCGCCCTGCCGCAGCAGGCGGCGCCCGTGCTGGATGCGAAGGTCGAGCTGGTAGGCGTGCGGCGTCATGCCGGTCTCGGCGCGGAAGGCACGGATCAGGTGGTAGCGGCTCAGGCCGCAGGCGCGCGCCAGTTCGGCCAGCGGCAGCCGTTCGGCATGGCGCGCGTGCAGCAGCTCGCACAGCTGCGCCACCCGAGCGGATATGGCAACGGGCGCCGGCATGGTCCGCGTGGCTGCGCCGGTATCGATGGCGGCATGCAGGTCGCCGATGAAGGCGACCAGCGCGGCCTCTTTCTCGACGCTGTCCGCGGCCGAGAACAGCGCGCGGTTCAGCCCGCAGACCAGCCCGTAGACCGGCAGCGACTTCGTCACGCACGCCGGCAGCGCGGACCGTGCCGCACCGTCCTCATCCAGCACGGAGGCGACCCACGCCGGATCGAAATGCAGCATCTGGTAGCTCCAGCGCCCGTCGGGCACCGGATTGCAGGCATGCGACTGGCCCGCCGGGATCACCACCACCGCGCCGGGCCCGATCAGCGCCGCATCGGCGCCGCAGGCAAAGCGGCTGGTGCCGCTGTCAACGGCGCCGACTGACAGGGTGGGATGGATATGCGGCAGGTAGCTGGCGCTGCTGTGGCTGGCGCGCCGGCTTTCGGCAAACGGCAGCGCGGGATCAGCCCACCAGCGGGTGGCGCCAGGCGCGGCCGTGGGGCGGCTCATGCCTCGCTGCGGTACGGCCGTTCGCGCAGCCATTTGGTGGCGATCCACTTCTCGCCGGATGCCACCGGCAGGCCCGCGTGCAGGGTGCGTTCGTCCAGCGTGCCGTCGGGCAGCAGGTAGCTGAAGTACACCGCATTGCCCTTGACCGGCGCCACCTCCAGCCCCACGCGCGGGAACGCGGTGGCGCCGCCCGCCTCGGGCGTGTTCAGGTAGATCACCAGGGTGGCGATGCGCTGCCCGCCGACGGACAGCTGGCGCGCCTCGCCGGGGCGCTGCGGATTGAAGTAGTCGAAGTGCGGCTGGTACTCGCCGCCGGGCTTGTAGTTGAGGATCTGCAGGCCTTCGCCGTGCTCGGCGGGCACGCCGGTGACGGCGGCGATGCGGGCCTCGATGCGCGTGATCAGGGGGTGCTCGGCCACCTGGAACATCGCGCCCATGCTGGTGCGGGCATCGATCAGGTTCTCGTCGCCGGTGTCCGGGTTGACCACCGGCGAGCGCGCCAGGCGGCCGCGCGACAGCGCCACCAGGGCATCGCACTCGTCGTCGGTCAGCAGCTGCTGGAACAGTTGGACCTGTGGCGACGCCAGCCGGAACAGGATCGGGACCTGGCGGTCCCCGCCATCGGCCGCGTAGACCGCGGGCGTGCCGGCTGCAGCTGCGGAGCGCGCCGGCGCAGGCCGGGCCGGCGCGGCACCATAGGCATCTTGTGCAAATGCCGCGGCCACGGCCTGGCGCGCAAAGGCGTCGTCATAGCCCGAGCGCAGCATCGACAACACCAGCGCATCTGCGGCAAAGCCCTGGGCGATATGCCGGGCCAGCCATTGTTCAAGTTCGGGCGAGGATTCGGTGTAGCCGGTCTTGCCGCCGGCAACGGATGCTTCGCGGATCATGACGGATTGGCGGCGACGCGCTGCGACGAGAACGGGTTGCGGGCAGGCGGCTCGGACACCGGTGCGCGCGGGCGCGACGGCGCGATCTCGGGCTCGCCGGCCACGGTGACCGTGGCTTCGGAATACTGCCAGCGCTTCCACGCCGCCAGCACCGCGTTCGGATATTCGGGGCGGCCGCGGCTGCCGTTGTAGCGGCCCAGCGCCAGGTACAGGTCGCCCTGCTCGCGGTCCAGGTAGTAGCGCAGGATGGTGCAGCCGTAACGCAGGTTGCTCTGCAGGTGAAACAGCTTGCGCGGGTCGCTGTCGCCGATGGCGCGCACCCAGAACGGCATCACCTGCATCAGCCCGCGCGCACCGGCCGAGCTGATCGCGTACTTGCGGAAGTTGCTCTCGACCTGGACCAGGCCCAGCACCAGCGCGGGCTCCAGCCCGGCGCGCTTGGCCTCGTAGTAGGCCACCTCGATCAGTTCCACGCGCACCTGCGGCTCGGGGATGCGCGAGGCCAGGCGGGCGGACATCTCGCCCAGCCATTTCAGGTAGGCCAGGCGCTCGCCGCCGGACGCGAATACCGGCCGCGTGGGCCGGTCATCGGCAATGGCGGCGGCCAGCGCGCCGCGCACGGAATCGGCGAGGTCTTCTTCCTTCTGCGCGCCGGCGTGGGCTGCCATGGCCGCGACGGCCAGCAGCAGCCCGCCCGCGCAGCGGCGGGCGGCACCGGACATGCCGCGGGCGGCGCGCATGGGGCTCAGTTCGCCAGCTGGCTGCGCACGTGGCCGACCACGTCGGCCACGCTGACGGCGGTGGCCTGCGCGTCGCGCCGGCCCTGGTACTCGACCTTGCCTTCCTTCAGGCCGCGGTCGCCCACCACCACGCGGTGCGGCACCCCGATCAGCTCCCAGTCGGCAAACATCACGCCCGGGCGCTCGCCGCGGTCGTCCAGGATGACGTCCACGCCGGCGGCCAGCAGCTCGGCATGGATGCGGTCGGCCTCGGCCTTGACGGCTTCGGAGCGGTCGTAGCCCACCGGGCAGATCACCACCGCGAACGGCGCGATCGCGGCCGGCCAGATGATGCCGCGCTCATCGAAGTTCTGCTCGATCGCCGCGCCCAGGATACGGGTGACGCCGATGCCGTAGCAGCCCATCTGCATCGGCTGGGTCTTGCCGTTCTCGTCCAGGAAGGTGGCATTCATCGATTCCGAGTAACGCGTGCCCAGCATGAACACGTGGCCCACCTCGATGCCGCGGCAGATTTCCAGCGTGCCCTGGCCGTCCGGCGAGGCGTCGCCGGCGACCACGTTGCGCAGGTCGGCCACGACCGGCTCGGGCAGGTCGCGGCCCCAGTTGACGCCGGTGTAGTGGTAGTCGCGGTAGTTGGCGCCGCAGACGAAATCGCTCATGTTGGCGACGGTGCGGTCGGCCACCACCTTGACCGGCTTCTTCGCGCCGATCGGGCCCAGGTAGCCCGGCGGCGAGCCGAAGGCATCGACGATCTCGTTCTCGGTGGCGAAGCGAAAGTCGGCCAGGCCCGGCACCTTGGACGCCTTGACCTCGTTCAGCTCATGGTCGCCGCGGATCAGCAGCAGCCAGATCTCGGCGCCGGCCTCGGTGTCCTTGGCCAGCACGATCGACTTGACGGTACGCTGCAGCGGGATGCCCAGGAACTCGGCCACGTGCTCGCACTTGGCCTTTTCCGGGGTGGCGGTCTTGACCAGGTCTTCGGCCGGCGCGGCGCGGCTGGCCAGCAGGGGCAGCGCCTCGGCGGCCTCCATGTTGGCGGCGTAGTCCGAGGTCGGGCAGTAGACGATGGCGTCTTCGCCGGTGTCGGCGATCACATGGAACTCATGCGAGCCCGAGCCGCCGATGGCGCCGTTGTCGGCCGCCACGGCGCGGAATTCCAGGCCAAAGCGGCGGAAGATGCGCACGTAGGCGTCGTACATGTTCTCGTAGGACTTGCGCAGGCCGTCCGTGTCGCGGTCGAAGGAATAGGCATCCTTCATGGTGAACTCGCGCCCGCGCATGATGCCGAAGCGCGGCCGGCGCTCGTCGCGGAACTTGGTCTGGATCTGGTAGAAATTGACCGGCAGCTGCTTGTAGCTGCGGATTTCCGAGCGGGCGATGTCGGTCACTACCTCTTCCGAGGTCGGCTGGACCGCGAAGTCGCGCTCATGGCGGTCCTTCAGGCGCAGCAGCTCGGGGCCCATCTTGTCCCAGCGGCCGGTTTCCTGCCACAGCTCGGCCGGCTGGATCACCGGCATGGACAGCTCCACCGCGCCGGCGCGGTTCATTTCCTCGCGCACGATGTTCTCCACCTTGCGGATCACGCGCAGCCCGATCGGCATGTAGTTGTAGATGCCGGCGCCCAGCTTCTTGATCATGCCGGCGCGCATCATCAGCTTGTGCGAAACGATTTCCGCGTCGGCGGGCGCTTCCTTGAGGGTGGAAATGAAGAATTGCGAGGCTTTCATCCGTAATTTCTCTCTGGGCCGCCGGGCTCGGGAAAACCCGTCCCGGCAAAATCCGGGGGCCGGCGGCACTGAATTGTGGGCACGCGCCTGAAACTGCCCTTCCGCTCGGGGAAAACCAGCATCCCCCGGTCCGGGCCCGGCTGCGCGCTTCCTTTATAATCAGCGTAATTCTAAAGGATTCGAGGTGCAGTCATGCTCGATCGTGAAGGCTTTCGCCCGAACGTCGGCATCATCCTCCTCAACGCACGAAACGAGGTTTTCTGGGGCAAGCGAATCGGCGAACACTCCTGGCAGTTCCCGCAAGGTGGCATCAAGTACGGCGAAACGCCTGAACAGGCCATGTACCGCGAACTGCATGAGGAAATCGGCCTGCTTCCGGAGCACGTCAGGATCGTCGGTCGCACGCGCGACTGGCTGCGTTACGAGGTGCCGGACAAGTTCATCCGCCGCGAGATCCGCGGCCACTACAAGGGCCAGAAACAAATCTGGTTCCTGCTGCGCATGGCCGGCAGGGACTGTGATATCCATCTGCGTGCCACCGAGCACCCTGAATTCGACGCCTGGCGTTGGAGTCATTACTGGGTGCCGCTGGAGGCGGTGATCGAGTTCAAGCGCGATGTCTACCAGCTGGCGCTGACGGAGTTGTCACGCTTCCTGAACCGGCACGCGCGTGTGCCGCTGAGTCCCTATGGCACACACGGCACGCACGGCCCCCACGGCATGCATGGCCGGCATGGCGGGCCGCGCAGCCAGGCGCTCAGCCGCGCCCAGCAGGCGCAGCAGGCCGACGCCGACTGCAATGCCGAGGCCGCGCATGCGACCGAGCACGATTCACCGGCAACGCCGGTTTCCACCTCACGGAGCACTGATGACTAGTTTCACCGGCCTGGGCCGCCGCCGCGGCCTGACCGCTGCCGGCATGCTGATTGCCGCGGCCAGCCTTGCGCTGGCCGGCTGCAAGACCACCGGCAAGGAGATGGCGGAGGAAGAAAGCACCTGGCTCAACCCGTTCGCGCCCAAGACCTTTGATGAGGCCAAGGCGATGCTGCCGGCACCGCCTCAGGACGCCAACCTGATCCCGTTCTCGGTGTCGGGCACCGGCTCGCTGTCATTCGCGGTGGACGGCAAGTCGGTCTCGGTCGGCAAGGACAACGTGGTGCGCTACACGGTCGTCACCACCAGCCAGAGCGGCGCGCGCAACGTGACCTTCGAAGGCCTGCGCTGCGATGCGTTCGAGCGCAAGCTCTACGCCACGCTGCCCAAGGGCGCCACCGAGTGGGTGCCCAACAGCAGCGACTACGGCGAGACCTGGCACCGCATGGAGACTGGCGTGCGCAATGCCTATGCCGCCACGCTGGCGATCGATTTCTTCTGCGAGGGCCGTACCGTGGCCGGCACCGCCGACGCCATGGTGCGCGACCTGCAATCGCGAGCGCCGCGCAAGCGCTGAAGCACGCAGCGTCGACATAAAAAAACGGCGGGACTGCCTGGCAGCCCCGCCGTTTTTGTTTGCGCCCGGCCTGTACGCCCGTCAGACCAGCACCAGGTTGTCGCGATGGATCAGTTCGGGCTCGTTCAGGTGCCCCAGCACGGACTCGATCTCGGATGAGGGCTTGCGCGCGATCAGCCGCGCCTCGGCGCTGGAATAGTTGGTGATGCCGCGCGCCACCTCCTTGCCCTGCGCGTCGACGCACGCGATCACCTCGCCGCGGGCGAACTCGCCCTGCACTTCCGTCACGCCGATCGGCAACAGCGACTTGCCGCCGCTGGTGAGCTTCTCGACCGCGCCGTTGTCCATCACGACCCGGCCGCGCAGCTGCAGGTGGTCGGCCATCCATTGCTTGCGCGCCGTGAGCCGCCCGGTCGGCGCCAGCAGCTGGGTGCCGATGGCCTCGCCCGCGGCCAGGCGCTCCAGCACGTTGGCCTCGCGCCCGGAGGCGATGGTGGTATGGGCGCCGGACTTGGCTGCGCGCTTGGCCGCCAGGATCTTGGTCAGCATGCCGCCGCGCCCGATCGACGTGCCGGCGCCGCCGGCCATGGCTTCCAGCTCGGGGGTGCCGGCCAGGGCCTCGTCCACGAACTGCGCGGCCGGGTCCTTGCGCGGGTCGGCGGTGTACAGGCCGCGCTGGTCGGTCAGGATCACCAGCGCGTCGCCTTCGATCAGGTTGGTCACCAGCGCGCCCAGCGTGTCGTTGTCGCCGAACTTGATTTCGTCGGTGACCACGGTGTCGTTCTCGTTGATGATCGGCACCACGCCCAGGGACAGGAGCGTGAGCAGGGTCGAGCGGGCGTTGAGGTAGCGTTCGCGGTCGGCCAGGTCGGCGTGGGTCAGCAGCACCTGCGCGGTGCGGATGCCGTAGCGGCCGAACTGGCTTTCATAGACCTGCGCCAGGCCCATCTGGCCGACGGCGGCGGCGGCCTGCAGCTCATGGATTTCCTTCGGGCGGCGCACCCAGCCCAGGCGCTGCATGCCTTCGGCGATGGCGCCGGAGCTGACCAGCACCACTTCCTTGCCGGCCACGCGCAGCTTGGCGATCTGGGCCGCCCAGCGGGCGATGGCGTCGTGGTCCAGCCCCTTGCCGTCGTTGGTGACCAGGCTGGAGCCGACTTTGACGACGATGCGCTTTGCCTGCGCGATGACCGATTGCATGACGGGAATCCTGTCTCCCGGGCAGCCGGCGGCGGGCGCCGCGCCCGAATTGTCCGTGGGTATTCTTCTGTGGTGGGGCGCCAGCGGCGGCCCCGGCTTATGCCTCGCCCTGCCCCTGGTCGACGTTGTGCAGGCGCTCGTCCAGCCGGATGTCCGGCTCGGCCAGCGCCGCGGCTTCTTCGGCCTTGATCGCCTGCAGGTGGTCCTTGATCGCGTAGATCAGCTCGCGGCAGCCTTCGCCGGTCAGCGCCGAAATCTGGAACACCGGCCCCTTCCACTTGTAGCGCTTGATGAAATCCTTCACGCGGGCCGCGCGCTCGTCCTCGGGAACCACGTCGAGCTTGTTCAGCACCAGCCAGCGCGGCTTGTCGTACAGGGTTTCGTCGTACTTCTTCAGCTCGTTGACGATGGCCTTGGCCTCGGCCACCGGGTCGACTGCCTCGTCAAACGGCGCCAGGTCGACAATATGCAGCAGCAGGCCGGTGCGCTGCAGGTGGCGCAGGAACTGGTGACCCAGGCCCGCGCCTTCGGCGGCGCCTTCGATCAGGCCGGGAATGTCGGCGACCACGAACGATTGCTCGTGGTCCACGCGCACCACGCCCAGGTTCGGGTGCAGGGTAGTGAACGGATAGTCCGCCACCTTCGGGCGCGCGTTGGAGATATGCGAGATAAAGGTCGACTTGCCGGCGTTGGGCATGCCCAGCAGGCCGACGTCGGCCAGCACCTTGAGCTCGAGCTTGAGCATGCGGCGCTCGCCCGGCTTGCCGTCCACCTGCTGGCGCGGCGCGCGGTTGGTACTGGACTTGAAATGCAGGTTGCCCCAGCCGCCCATGCCGCCTTCGGCCAGGCACACGCGCTGGCCGTGCTCGGTCAGGTCGGCGATGACTTCGCCGGTGTCCATGTCGGTGATCAGCGTGCCCACCGGCATGCGCAGCGTGATGTCCTCACCCGCCGCGCCGTAGCAGTCGGAGCCGCGGCCGTTCTCGCCGTTGCGGGCAACGTGCTTCCTGGCGTAGCGGAAGTCGATCAGCGTATTGATATTGCGGTCCGCCACGGCGAACACGCTGCCGCCGCGGCCGCCGTCGCCACCATCCGGGCCGCCGAAGGGCACAAACTTCTCGCGCCGGAACGAGGCGCTGCCATTGCCGCCGTTGCCGGCGATGGCTTCGATTCGGGCTTCGTCTATGAACTTCATGATGATGGGTTTCCGTGATGGATCGGCGGATCAGCGGCTGGAAGCCTCCGACCGGGCTGGCGAACTGACATTGTCGCCAGAAAAGAAAAGGCCCCGCAAGCGTTGCGGGGCCTTCATCCTGCAAAGGCTGTTATCAGGCCGCCGGAACGACGCTGACTTGCTGCTTCTTGGCAGGGCCCTTGACGGCGAACTGCACGTGGCCGTCCACCAGGGCAAACAGCGTGTGGTCCTTGCCCACGCCGACGTTGTCGCCGGCATGCACGCGGGTACCGCGTTGGCGGATGATGATGCCGCCGGCGTTGATGGCCTGGCCACCAAACACCTTCACGCCCAGACGCTTCGATTCGGAATCACGGCCGTTCCGCGTGGAACCGCCGCCTTTTTTCTGTGCCATGTCTTACTCCTGTCGCTTTACCTGGTTACGCTCGATCGATCAGGCAACGATCGCTTCGATGCGCAGTTCGGTGTAATTCTGACGATGGCCCTGACGCTTCTGGTAGTGCTTGCGACGGCGCATCTTGAAGATCTTCACTTTGTCGTGACGACCTTGGGAGATAACGGTAGCCTTGACGGAAGCCCCGCTAACCAGCGGCGTACCAAACTTGATTTGGTCGCCGGCGCCCACTGCGAGCACCTGGTCGAGCGTGATTTCTGCGCCAATGTCTGCCGGTATCTGTTCTACTTTCAGTTTTTCGCCAGCAGCAACCTTGTATTGCTTGCCGCCGGTTTTTACGACCGCGTACATTGTCGAACCTCTCGGATGTGAATAAAACGCCGTATGCCGGCACTGGCGCACCCTGCGCGGCCGGTCAATTGCACGGCCTGGCGCCTGGGCGGGCTCAATGCGGCCCGGTTATCTCCCGCCGGTCAGAACCCGCAAAGCGAGCGCAGCTACCGGAGGAAACCGGGAATTATAAATGAGATCCGGGAAAAGGGCAAAGAAAACAGGCACATAGCCTGTGTGCGGCGGCATCGCCACAATGCAACCGCGCCCTGGCTCAGGTCAGGTCGGCGAGCAGGAATCCCGCCAGTGCCGCAAACGCCACCCAAAGGGCGGTGCGGCGCAGGTGGCGACGAGGCACGGGCTTGTTCATGGCTGCATTATAGTTGCGCGCCTTGCGAACACCCTGAGCGCATACCCTGAGCGCGAATCTTTAGAAGCGCGCCATACGTGGAACGCCACGCGCATCGCATATAATCGTCCGGTTTTGCGTAACGGTGATCATCTTGTCCCAGCCTTCCGCCACTGCCTTGCTTGCCCCGGTCGCTGCAGACATGCGCGCGGTCGATGCTGTTATCCGCCAGCGGCTGTCTTCTGAAGTCCCCCTGATCGAGCAGATCGGCGAATACATCATCGGTGCCGGCGGCAAGCGCCTGCGCCCGGTGATCCTGCTGCTGACAGCGCGCGCGATGGGCTACGACGGCAACCGCCACCATGAGCTGGCCGCCGTGGTGGAGTTCATCCACACCGCCACCCTGCTGCACGACGACGTGGTCGACGAGTCCGAGCTGCGGCGCGGGCGCGATACCGCCAATGCCGTGTTCGGCAACGCCGCCAGCGTGCTGGTGGGCGACTTCCTCTATTCGCGCGCGTTCCAGATGATGGTCGATGCCGGCAGCATGCGCATCATGGAGATCCTGTCCAACGCGACCAACGTGATCGCCGAGGGCGAGGTCCTGCAGCTGCTGAACATGCACGACCCCGACGTCACCGTCGAGCGCTACCTGCAGGTGATCCGCTACAAGACCGCCAAGCTGTTCGAGGCCGCCGCGCAACTCGGCGCCGTGCTGGCCGGCGCCGACGCCCGGATGGAAGAAGCCGCGGCTGAATACGGCCGCCGCATCGGCACCGCCTTCCAGCTGATCGACGACATGCTGGACTACACTGCCAGCGCCGAGCAGATGGGCAAGAACGCCGGCGACGACCTGCGCGAAGGCAAGCCCACCCTGCCCCTGCTGCACCTGCTGGAACACGGCACGCCCGAACAGCGCCAGTTGGCGCGCGACGCCATCGTGCGAGGTGGCACCGAGCATTTCGATGCCGTGTTTGCCGCGATCCACGCCAGTGGCGCGCTGGACGTCACCTTCGAAGCCGCGCGGCGCGAGGCTGAAGCCGCCGAACAGGCGGCACGGCAGTTCCCGCCGTCGGAACTGAAGGAAACCCTGATCCAGCTCTGCGCGTTCTCATTGCAACGGCAGTCCTGACGCAACCGCGGGGAAGGCAGCGGAAGCGGGCAGAACGGCGATTTTCCTCGCCCTCTTCCATTCCCCAAAAAACGCTGCTAAACTTACCTTCTTTGCTGCAGACGGTCAGACGTTTGCCAGCAAACCAAATCGGGGTGTAGCTTAGCCTGGTAGAGCGCTACGTTCGGGACGTAGAGGCCGGAGGTTCGAATCCTCTCACCCCGACCAGATTTAAAAGGCCGAATCAACGTCAGTTGGTTCGGCCTTTTGTCTTTCTGCCCCCCCCTCCCCGATCCTCCGGCAACTCATCCCTTGATCGCCTTGCGCTGACGCTTGAATGCCTCCAGGTCGGCCGCGGAAAACAGCTGGCTACGACCCACTACTGCATGGGGCGCGAGCTTGCCGTCGCGCACCAGCCGCCGGAAGGTGGCAATTGAAACTTCGAGGTATTCGGCCGCCTCCGCGGCGGTGAAATCTGCTTCCGCGAGGTGGCCAAAGACCTCCTCGTGCGAGAAGTCCTCGTCCTTGAAAGCCTGCTCGCCCACCAGCGTGAAAAACTTGATGCGCTCCTGCGCGGGCATCTTGCTGACGGCCTTCATCAGGTCTTCTGCGGTCATGATGGTCATCCCTTTCTCTCTTCATCCTCGATCGCCAGGTGCAGCGGCTTGTGCGCCTTCTTGATGAACTGCATGAAGGGCTTCCTGCAAATTGGCATCACGCAGTGTTATGCACGCACTTTTGATTCTATATCGGATCAAAAATGACGTGGCGTCTCCCGTTGGGAAAAGGCCAAGGCAAACATGGGCGGGGACAGGGACTCCTCTCAAAAGGGCACCTGTCCCGCGCGCAAGGAAGCTGCCTGAAACGCCGCTTCTTCCCCGCGCAAGTAGGGTTGCGCCCGTGTCGCGCAAACGCCAACACCGCGCCCGCGCCGGCTTTACAAAAAGTGACCCCGGCGGCAAACTGCCCCGATCCGGGGACGTGGGTCCGTCCGCCCCCGCCTGCGTGGCATCCGCCACCGCCTAACCGCACCGCACAGCGCACCTGCCATGACACTCGGTCTTGCCCTGGCCCAGAGCCGGCGTATCGCGCCCGCCCTGCTTGCTCAGCTGGAGCAGGCCGCGCGTGAAAAGCAGTCGCAGCTGATCGACGAGATCGTCGGCAGCGGCACCATGAGCGCGCACGACCTGGCGCTGTTTGCCGCGGACAAATACCAGCTGCCGCTGCTGGACCTGGCCCAGTACAACCTGAACAAGGTGCCGCCGGCACTGGCCGGCAACCGTGAATTCCACGCGCACCGGCTGCTGCCGCTGGGCCGGCGCGAGAACCGGCTGGTGCTGGCGATGTCCGACCCGTCCAACCAGGCCGGGCTGGATGCGATCAAGGAAAAGTACAAGCTGCCGGTCGAAGCGGTGGTGGTCGAGCACGACAAGCTGATGAAGCACGTGCGCTCCGCCGGCGAGGCCCTGGGCACGCTGAAGAACATCTCGCCGGTGCAGGCCGAGCGCAAGATGATCGAATACGATCCGGTGGCCGCGGCCGGCAACCAGCGCAACCGCACCACCGCCGACAATATCGACGACGCCCCGGTGGTGCGCTTCCTGCAGAAGCTGCTGACCGAGGCCTTCCATCGCGGCGCGTCCGACCTGCACTTCGAGCCGTTCGAGACTTTCTACCGCGTCCGCTTCCGCGTGGACGGGGTGCTGCAGGAGGTCGCGCGCCCACCGCTGGATATCCGCGACAAGATCGCCACCCGCATCAAGGTGCTGTCGCGCCTGGATATTTCTGAAAAGCGCGTGCCGCAGGACGGCCGCATGAAGCTGCTGATTGCCCTGCCCAAGGACAAGGACGCCAAGGAGACGGTCGAGCGGGCAGTGGATTTCCGCGTGTCGACGCTGCCGACGCTGTTCGGCGAGAAGATCGTGATGCGGATCCTGGAATCTTCGTCCGACAAACTCGACATCGACCAGCTCGGCTATGAGCCTGAGCAGAAGGCGCTGCTGCTGGACGTGATCAAGCGCCCCTATGGCATGGTGCTGGTGACCGGCCCCACCGGCAGCGGCAAGACGGTGTCGCTGTACACCTTCCTGAACCTGCTGAACCAGGGCGACATCAATATCTCCACCGCGGAAGACCCGGCCGAAATCCAGCTGCCCGGCATCAACCAGGTCAACGTCAACGACAAGGCGGGCCTGACCTTTGCCGCGGCCCTGCGTTCGTTCCTGCGGCAGGATCCGGACATCATCATGGTCGGCGAAATCCGCGACCTGGAAACCGCCGACATCTCGATCAAGGCCGCGCAGACCGGCCACCTGGTGTTGTCGACGCTGCACACCAACGATGCGCCGACCACGCTGACGCGGTTGATGAACATGGGCGTGGCGGCCTTCAATATTGCCTCGAGCGTACTGATGATCACCGCGCAGCGGCTGGCGCGGCGGCTGTGCACCTGCAAGCGCGAGGGCGAGATCCCGCGCGAGGCGCTGCTGGAGGCGGGCTTCCGCGAACAAGACCTGGACGGCAGCTGGCAGGCCTACCACCCGGTCGGCTGCGAGCGCTGCAACGGCACCGGCTACAAGGGCCGCTGCGGCATCTACCAGGTCATGCCGATCACCGAGGCCATGCAGGAGATCATCCTGACGCATGGAACGGCATTGCAGATCGCCGAGCAGGCGCGCAAGGACGGCGTGCTATCGTTGCGCGAAGCGGGGCTGCTGAAGGTGAGGCAGGGCGTCACGTCACTCGAAGAAGTGCTGGCGACTACGAATACTTAGGGAAGCAGGACAAACGTAAATACAAGACGCAGAACAAGCGTCATTTACATCGGGGGTCAATATCATGGCGACGCGTGCACCAGCGGCGAGCGCCCGGACGGCGGCACCGTCACGGGCGAAATCAGGGAAGGGGCGCAAGGCACCCACCCAGTATATCTTTGAGTGGGAAGGCAAGGACCGCAAGGGCAAGACCTTCACCGGCGAGCTGCGCGCCGAGAACCAGGCCGAGGTCACCGCCACGCTGCGCAAGCAGGGCCTGACCATCGTCAAGCTGAAGAAGCGCAAGGCCGCTCGCGGGCGCAAGATCACCGAGAAGGACATCGCCTACTTCACACGGCAGCTGTCGACCATGCTCAAGGCCGGCATTCCGCTGCTGCAATCGATCGACATCATCGCGCGTGGCCACGTGAACCCCAACTTCACCCAGCTGCTGTCCGACATCCGCTTCGACATCGAGGCCGGCAGCAGCATGGCCGCGGCATTCCGGCGCCATCCGAAGTACTTCGATACGCTGTACTGCAACCTGATCGATGCCGGCGAACAGGGCGGTATCCTGGATTCGCTGCTGGAGCGCCTGTCGCTCTACATGGAAAAGACCATCGCGCTGAAAGGCCAGATCAAGTCGGCGATGATCTACCCGATCGCGGTGCTGACGGTGGCCTTTGCCGTGACCGTGATCCTGATGCTGTTCGTGATCCCGGCGTTCAAGGGCGTGTTCTCCAGCTTCGGCGCCAACCTGCCGGCGCCGACGCTGCTGGTGATCGCCATCTCGGACTTCTTTGTCCAGTACTGGTACCTGGTGATCGGGGCGCCGGTGGCCGGCATCTCCTTCTACCTGCGCGCGCTGAAGAAATCGGAGAAGGTGCAGCGCGCCACCGACCGCACGCTGCTGAAGCTGCCGATCTTCGGCAGCCTGTTCCGCAAGGCCGTGATCGCGCGCTGGACCCGCACGCTGGCCACCATGTTCGCCGCCGGCACGCCGCTGGTGGAGTCAATGGAGTCCGTGGCCGGCGCGGCCGGCAACTGGGTCTACTACGACGCCACGCGCGAGATCGAGCAATCGGTGCGCATCGGCACCAGCCTGACCAACGCGATGCAGGCCACCCATGTGTTCGACAACATGGTGCTGCAGATGACGCAGATCGGTGAGGAGTCCGGCGCGCTGGACAACATGCTGCTGAAGGTGGCGGAGTTCTACGAGCGCGAGGTCGACGATGCCGTGGCCGCGATCTCCAGCCTGATCGAGCCGCTGATCATCGTGGTGCTGGGTGTGCTGATCGGCGGCATGGTGGTGGCGATGTACCTGCCGATCTTCAAGCTGGGACAGGTGGTGTAAGCGATGTTGTCTTCGTGGTCTGCTTCCCCCTACCCTTCGTCGGCCTCCACCGGCGGCGCGCCGCTGGTGGAGGCACTGGCGGCGTTGCCGCCCGCCTTCCTGGTGGCGGCCGCCGCGCTGCTCGGGCTGGTGGTCGGCAGTTTCCTCAATGTGATCATCCACCGGATGCCGCGCATGATGGAGCGCGACGAGGCCAACTATATCGCCGAGCTGCGCGGCGACCCGCTGCCCTACCCCGGCCGCTACAACCTGATGGTGCCGCGCTCGGCCTGCCCGCATTGCGGCCACGCGATTGCGCCGTGGGAGAACGTGCCGGTGCTGAGCTACCTGTTCCTGCGCGGGCGCTGCTCGGCGTGCCAGGCGCCGATCAGTGTGCGCTATCCGCTGGTCGAGCTGGCCTGTGGCGTGCTGAGCGCGCTGGCGGCGTGGCGCTTCGGCCCCGGCGGACAGGCCCTGGCCGCGCTGGTGCTGGTGTGGGCGCTGCTGGCGCTGACCATGATCGATGCCGATACGCAACTGCTGCCGGACCAGATCACCCTGCCGCTGTTGTGGCTGGGCCTGCTGCTGAACCTGGGCGGCGTGTTCGTGGCGCTGCCCGACGCCGTGATCGGCGCGGCTGCCGGCTACCTGGTGCTGTGGACGGCCTACTGGCTGTTCCGGCTGGTGCGCGGCAAGGAAGGCATGGGCTTTGGCGACTTCAAGCTGATGGCGGCGCTGGGCGCCTGGCTCGGCTGGCAGGCGCTGCCGGCGCTGGTGCTGCTGTCGTCGGTGGTCGGCGTGCTGTTCGGGCTGGCCAATATCGCGCTGCGCCGGCAGGAACGCGACACGCCCTTCCCGTTCGGGCCCTTCATCGCGCTCGCCGGCGTGGTGGTGCTGCTGTTCGGCCCCGGCGTGCTGCCGCTGTTTGCATGGCCATGACGGTGTCCGACGATCTCCGCTGAAGCTGGTATCGTTGCGGCAACATCGTCAACAGAGCCTCACATGCTGGAAATCGGACTGACCGGCGGCATCGGCAGCGGCAAGACCCGCGTGGCCGACATGTTTGCCGCGCGCGGTGCCGCGATCATCGACACCGACCTGCTCGCGCACGAGATCACCGCCCCGGGCGGGCGCGCCATCCCGGCGCTGGTCGAGGCCTTCGGCCCGGCCTGCCTGCGTCCCGACGGCGCCATGGACCGCGACGCGATGCGCGCACTGGTGTTTGCCGACCCCGCAGCCAAGGCGCGGCTTGAAGCGATCACCCACCCGCTGATCCGTGCACTGACCACCGAGCGCGCCCACGCGATCCGCGATGCCGGCGACCATCCCTACCTGATCTACGTGGTGCCGCTGCTGGTGGAATCGGGCTCATGGCGCGAGCGCGTGGGCCGCGTGCTGGTGGTGGACTGCACCGAGGCCACCCAGGTAGCGCGCGTGATGTCGCGCAACGGCTTCAGCCGCGAGCAGGTGCAGGCCATCATGGCCAGACAGGCCACCCGCGCCGAGCGCCTGGCATGTGCCGACGACGTCATCGACAACGACGGTCCGGTGGAGGCGCTGGTGGACCAGGTCGACCGGCTCGACCGCTACTATCGTGAACTGTCGGCGGCGGCCAGGGTCCATCCATAACGCGCAACCCGGCGCGCCAGCGCATGGCATCATGCACGCGACATTGTCCTCGGCCCGTGTCTCGCATAGAATGCGCTGGAATATGCGGGGAAATCACCGCATACTGGCGGCAACCGCCCGCCATATATCGCCCCTTCCGGCATTTCCCGGGCCTCATTCTGCACCGGGCCGCTCCTGAAAGCGCCCGACGCCCTGCACGGACATTGCACTTGATTCTGTACGAATACCCTTTCAACGAACGCATCAGGACACTCCTGCGCCTGGAGGACCTGTTCGATCGGCTGGAATACTTTCTCGGCCAGGATCATGCCCACCAGCACCATGTCGCGCTGACCACGCTGTTCGAGATCATCGACGTCGCCGGCCGCGCCGACCTCAAGACCGACCTGATCAAGGAACTGGAACGCCAGCGCCAGGCACTGGCGCCGCTGCGCGCCAGCCCGCAGATCGACCAGGAGGCGCTGGACGCCGTCATCGGCGAGATCGAGCAAGGCATCGCCATGCTCAACCAGACCGTGGGCAAGGCCGGCCAGCTGCTGGCCGACAACGAGTGGCTGACCAGCATCCGCAGCCGCGCGATCATCCCCGGCGGCACCTGCGAGTTCGACCTGCCGGCCTACTATGCCTGGCAGCACCGCCCCGCCGAAGACCGCCGCGCCGATATCCTGAAGTGGGTACGTCCGCTGCTGTCGCTGCGCGTGGGCACCACCATCGTGCTGCGCCTGCTGCGCGAAGCCGGCCAGAGCGGCAAGGTGATCGCCACCGGCGGCAGCTACCAGCAAATGCTGTCCGGACGCAGCTACCAGCTGATGCAGGTCTACCTGGATGACTCGCTGCTGGCCTTCATCCCCGAGATGAGCGCCAACAAGTACATGCTGTGGGTGCGCTTCACGCAGCAGGACGGCGACCTGCGCCCACGCTCGGTCGATGCGGATATCCCGTTCCTGCTGAAACTCTGCAATTTCTGAAGCCTGCGCTGAACGCTATGCCTGCTGTCGTCAAATGCCCCACCTGCGGCACCGAGGTGGCCTGGGTGCCCGACAACAAATTCCGCCCCTTCTGTTCCGAGCGCTGCAAGCAGATCGATCTCGGCGCCTGGGCGTCCGAGAAATACGTGATCGGCGGCAAGCCGGGCGAGACCTCCGCCGACCAGACTGAAGACGAGGACGACTGAAGCGCCCTCGCCTTCAGCGTCCCTCGCGGTTCAGTGCGCCGCCGCCAGCACGCGGCGGTAGAAGCCCACGCATACCAGCGCGAACACCGCCAGGCCCAGCCACTGCGCGGTCGCTTCAAACCCGGGCCCGGCCAGCGCCAGTGGCGCATCCCTGCCCGACAGGCCGATTACCGCGGCCAGCATCACGCCGACCAGGCTTTCCCCCACGATCAGGCCCGAGGCCAGCAGCGTGCCGCGCCGCTCGGCATGTTCCAGCGCCAGCTTGACGTCGTCGCCGCGCGCGCTGGCGCGGCGGCGCTCGCTGCGCAGCAGGAGCCACGACAGCACCGCGCCCACCACCAGCGCCGAGCTGATGGTCGGCGGCAGGTAGATGCCGATGCCCACCGCCAGCACCGGCAGCCGCGCCGCGCCGCGGCGGCGGCGCAGCACCTCGTCGATGGCGATCAGCACCACGCCCAGCCCGATGCCGATCAGGATCATGGTCCAGTTGAGCTGGCGGGTGAAGATGCCGGTGGCGATCGCGGTCATCAGCGTCGCCTGCGGCGCGGCCAGCGCCTGGTTGGGGTCCATGTCCGCACGCGGCAGCGCGCCGGCGAAGCCATAGGCGCTGTAGAGCAGGTCCAGCACCGGCGGAATCACCGCCGCGCCTACCGCGCAGCCGATCAGCAGCGCCACCTGCTGGCGCCACGGCGTGGCACCGACCAGCCAGCCGGTCTTCAGGTCCTGCAGGTTGTCGTTGGCGATCGAGGCGACCGCCACCACCGCCGAGGTGGTGAAGATCGCCAGCGCAATCGCGAAGTTTCTGCCCTCGGGCGTGGCCAGCAGCCCGTCGGCCTTGCCCGCCAGCAGGATCAGCAGCGACACCAGGATCACCGCGATGATGCCGATGCCCGAGATCGGGCTGGCCGACGAGCCCACCAGCCCGGCCATGTAGCCGCACGCCGCCGCCACCAGGAAGCCGAAGATATAGGCGAACACCACCGCGTAGATCACCAGGCGCCAGCGTGCGCCGCCATCGAGTGGCGCCGGCGCGAGGAACCAGGCGAATACCGTCACCAGCACCGCCAGCAGCCCCAGCATCACCAGCCCGATCCATCTGGCCGGCATGTCCTGCTGCGTGCGCGGCATCTTGCCCTGCCCCGCCGGCCCGCCCTGCAGCGCGCCGAACGAGGCGCGGATGCCGTACAGCATCGGCCCGGCCAGCGACAGCAGCGTCCAGATCGCGGCAATGCCGATGGTGCCGGCACCGATGAAGCGCGCCTGCTGGCTCCACACCATGGCGCCGAAAGCCGACAGCGTGGCGCCGTCCGGGCGCGGCGTGATGGCCGTCAGCCACGGCACGGCGACGCCCCAGGTCAGCACCAGCCCGAGCAGCATGGCCAGCCCGCCGACGATTCCGACCAGGTAGCCCGCGCCCACCAGCGCCAGCGAGAACCCCATCGACAGCCGCACCACCGAGGCCCCGGCCGACAGCCAGAAGTTGGCGCCCTCGGCCAGCAGGCGCAGCCCGCCGGCGGCAAAGCTGAACAGCCCCGCCACCAGGCCGCCGGCCATCAGGTCGGCCAGGCCGGTCGCCTGGGGCTTCTGCCCCGGCGCGGCCTGGTCTGGCGCGGCGCTGCCCACGCGCAGGATTTCCGCCGCGGCCACGCCCTCCGGGTAGGGCAGCTCGCTCTGCACCACCATCGCGTGGCGCAGCGGGATGCTGAACAGCACGCCCAGCATGCCGCCGGCCGCGCAGATCGCCAGCGTCTGCCAGAACGGGAAGCCCTGCCAGTGGCCCAGCATGACCAGGCCCGGCAGGATAAAGATGATCGACGACAGGGTGCCCGCGGCCGAGGCCTGCGTCTGCACCATGTTGTTTTCCAGGATGTTGGCGCCGGGGAAGAGCCGCAGCACGGCCATCGAGATCACGGCCGCCGGGATCGCCGACGAGAAGGTCAGGCCGACCTTCAGGCCCAGGTAGATGTTGGAGGCGGTGAACACGACCGTGATCAGCGCACCGAGGATGATGCCGCGCAGGGTCAGTTCAGGCAGGGAAACGTCGTCGGCGATACGATCGACACGTAGCATGCAGGTTCCTTTCCTGTGGATCAGGGCCTGGTCAGGCCCTGGCGGCGCGCAAGCGGGCGCCGCGGCCGCTTGCCCGACAGCGGGAAGGCAGGGTCAGCCGTTGCCCGATTCCTCGGCCAGCCACTCCACCACGGGAATGGTGGCCGGCAGCAGCGGCCCCACCGTCACCGGCGTGCGCTGCCACGAGAAGGCCTGGCCTTCGCGGCCGACGGGGTCGCCCCGCCAGTCGGTGACCTTGCAGAAATACAGCCGCACATAGGCGTGCGGATAGTCATGTTCCAGAATGTGCCAACGCTCGCATTGCGTTACATCAAGGCCCAGCTCTTCATGGAGTTCTCTGGCCAGTGCTGCCTCCACCGACTCACCGGGCTCCAGCTTGCCGCCGGGGAATTCCCAATAGCCCTCGTAGGGCTTGCCGGCCGGGCGCTGCGCCAGCAGGAAGCGTCCGTCGGGCTGCACCAGCACGCCGACCGCCACCTCGGTCACCTTGCGCGGCGGGTTGGCGCCGGTCTGCGCGGGGTTCTGCGTGGCCGCGCTCATGCCTTGGCGTCTCCGGCGACATCGGCAATATAGGGCTTGCCATGCTTGCCGCCCCAATCGCGCGCAAACTGCCAGGCCACGCGGCCCGAGCGCGAGCCGCGCTCCAGCGCCCACACCAGCGCGTCACCGCGCGCCGCGGCGACGTCCTCGTCGGTGCAGCCAAAGTGCCTGAGCCAGTGGCCGACAATGGCCAGATATTCGTCCTGCTTGGGCGGGTAGAACGACAGCCACAGCCCGAAGCGCTCGGACAGCGAGATCTTCTCTTCCACCACTTCGCCGGGATGGATCTCGCCATCGTCGGTGTGGCGGTAGGTCTCGTTGTCCTTCATGTACTCCGGCAGCAGGTGCCGGCGGTTGGAGGTGGCGTAGATCAGCACGTTGTCCGACTGCGCCGCCACCGAGCCGTCCAGCGCCGACTTGAGCGACTTGTAGCCCGACTCGCCCTCTTCGAACGACAGGTCGTCGCAGAAGATCACGAAGCGCTCGGGGCGCTGCGCAACCAGCTCGACGATATCGCCGAGGTCGCCCAGGTCATCCTTGTCCACCTCAACCAGCCGCAGCCCGTCCCTGACGAAGGCATTGAGGCAGGCCTTGATCAGCGACGACTTGCCGGTGCCGCGCGCGCCGGTCAGCAGCACATTGTTGGCCGGCAGCTTGCTCACGAACTGGCGCGTGTTGGCGACGATGGCATCCTTCTGGCGCTCGATGTTCTTCAGGTCGTCCAGGTGGATCGGCGGCAGCTGGCGCACCGGCTGCAGGTAGCCGATATTGCCGAACAGGCTCTGCCGCTTGCGCCAGCGGAACGCCACGGCCTCCTGCCAGTCGGCGTCGCTCAGTTGCGGCGGCAGCCATTGTTCGAGTCGGGCAAGGAAGTTGTCGAGGCGGGCGGCGAGGTCAGACATGGCAGGGGCACGCTAGGGGCGCGGTATCGGCTGGCAGGGGAATCGATGCCCTTCCCGCATGCACGGGAAGGACGGAAAGCTCAGGAGCGGTAGTCGGCGTTGATCGACACGTAGTCGTGCGACAGGTCGCAGGTCCAGACCGTCGCTTCGGCCTTGCCGCGGCCGAGCGCGATGCGCACGGTGATCTCGGCCTGCTTCATCACGCGCTGGCCGTCTTCCTCGCGGTAGTCGGGGTTGCGGCCGCCGTCGCGGGCCACCCAGACATCGTCCAGCCACAGGTTGACGCGGCCGACGTCGAGGTCATCGACGCCGGCGTAGCCGACCGCGGCCAGGATGCGGCCCAGGTTGGGGTCCGACGCATAGAACGCGGTCTTGACCAGCGGCGAGTGCGCCACCGCATAGGCGATCTGGCGGCACTCGGCCACGTCCTTGCCGCCTTCGACGCGGATGGTCATCAGCTTGGTGGCGCCTTCGCCGTCGCGCACGATCATCTGCGCCAGTTCCTGCGCCAGCGCGGTCACCGCGTCGCGCAGCGCCTCGAAGGCCGGGCCTTCGGCGCGCTCGACCACGGCGCCGGACTTGCCCGTGGCGATCAGCACGAACGAGTCGTTGGTCGAGGTATCGCCGTCGATGGTGATGCTGTTGAACGAATGGTCGGCGGCGTAGGAGACCAGCGCCTGCAGCACCGGCTGGGCCACGGCGGCGTCCATGGCGATAAAGCCGAGCATGGTCGCCATGTTCGGGCGGATCATGCCGGCGCCCTTGCTGATGCCCGACAGCGTCACGGTCTTGCCGTCGATCTGCACCGTGCGCGACGCGGCCTTGGGCTGCGTGTCGGTGGTCATGATGGCTTCGGCGGCGGCCAGCCAGTTGTCCGGCTTCGCGTTGGCGATGGCGGCGGGCAGGCCGGCCACCAGGCGGTCGACCGGCAGCGGCTCCAGGATCACGCCGGTCGAGAACGGCAGCACCTGCTCGGCGGCGATGCCCAGTTGCGCTGCCAGCGCGTCGCAGCTGGCGCGGGCACTGGCCAGGCCCGGTTCGCCGGTGCCGGCGTTGGCATTGCCGGTGTTGACCACCAGCGCGCGGATGCCCTTGCCAGCGGCCAGGTGCTCGCGGCAGACCTGCACCGGCGCCGCGCAGAAGCGGTTGCTGGTGAAGACGCCGGCCACGGTGCTGCCTTCGGCCACGCGCACCACCAGCACGTCCTTGCGGTTGGCCTTGCGGATGCCCGCCTCGGCCCAGCCCAGCTCCACGCCGGCGACGGATTTCAGGTTCTCTGCCTGGGGCAGCGGAAGATTGACGGGCATGTGGACTCCTCGTTCCTGCTTGCGTTATCTGCTTGCGGCTTCTGCTCGCAACTTGCTTGTCATCAGACGAACATGCCCGCGGAGGGCGGGCATGTCGTTTCCTTGCGCGTCACTCCCCAGACAGCGGGAACGACGTCATGCCGGGTACCCGGCCGGGCTCAGTTCAGCTGAGCCTGCCGTGGCACTGCTTGAACTTCTTGCCCGAGCCGCACGGGCACGGATCGTTGCGGCCGACCTTGGGCATGCCCGCCAGCGCCAGCTCGGCGGCGGCCATGGCCGCACCGGTGCGCGGCGACGGCGCTTCCTCGACCGGCTCGCGCCCTTCGGCGAACTCGTCGTGCTTGTACTGGATGTTCTCCAGGTGCGACAGGCCTTCCTCGATCTCTTCCGAAGCCTGCTCCAGCTCTTCCGGCGACTGGATCTGCACGTTGAAGGTCACGCGCGTGACTTCGTTCTTGATCAGGTCCAGCAGGCGCGCGAACAGCTCGAACGACTCGCGCTTGTATTCCTGCTTGGGATCCTTCTGCGCATAGCCGCGCAGGTGGATGCCCTGGCGCAGGTGGTCCAGCGCGGCCAGGTGCTCGCGCCAGTGCGTGTCGATGCTCTGCAGCATGACCGAGCGCTCGAAGCCGGCGAACGACTCGCGGCCGACCATCGCGACCTTGCCATCGTAGCGCTCCGCGGCCGCCTTCATGATCAGGTTGAGCAGCTCTTCGTCCTCGATGCTCTGCGCGCCCTCGATGGTCTGCGCCAGCGGCACTTCCAGGCCCCAGTCCTCGCGCAGGCGCGTTTCCAGGCCGGAGATGTTCCACTGCTCTTCCATGGTGTCGGCCGGCACGTGGTCGCGGAACAGCTCAACCAGCACGCTCTCGCGCAGGTTGGTCACCATGTCGCCGACATCCTGGGCTTCCAGCACGTCGTTGCGCAGCTTGTAGATTTCCTTGCGCTGGTCGTTGGCGACGTCGTCGTACTGCAGCAGCTGCTTGCGGATGTCGAAGTTGCGGCCTTCGACCTTGCGCTGCGCCGATTCGATCGAGCGCGTGACGATGCCGGCTTCGATCGGCTCGCCCTCGGGCATCTTCAGGCGTTCCATGATGGCGCGCACGCGGTCGCCGGCGAAGATGCGCAGCAGCTGGTCGTCCAGCGACAGGTAGAAGCGCGACGAACCCGGGTCGCCCTGGCGGCCGGCACGGCCGCGCAGCTGGTTGTCGATACGGCGCGACTCATGGCGCTCGGTGCCGACGATATGCAGGCCGCCGGCGGCCTTGACCTGCTCGTGCAGCGAATGCCACTCATCCTCGAGCTGCTTGATGCGTGCGGCCTTCTCGGCGTCGGACAGGTTCGGGTCCGCCTCGATAAAGCCGGATTGCTTCTCCACATTGCCGCCCAGCACGATGTCGGTACCGCGGCCGGCCATGTTGGTGGCAATGGTGATCATCTTGGGGCGGCCGGCCTGGGCCACGATCTCGGCTTCGCGCGCGTGCTGCTTGGCGTTGAGCACCTGGTGCGGCAGTTGCTCGCGATCGAGCAGGCCCGACAGGTATTCCGAGGTCTCGATCGAGGTGGTGCCCACCAGCACCGGCTGGCCACGCTCGTAGCAGTCGCGGATATCGCGCACCACGGCGTCGTAACGCTCCTTGCCGGTCTTGTAGATCTGGTCCTGCTGGTCCTTGCGCTGGGCCGGGCGGTTGGTCGGGATCACCACCACTTCCAGGCCGTAGATCTCCTGGAACTCATACGCTTCGGTGTCAGCCGTGCCGGTCATGCCGGCCAGCTTGTTGTACATGCGGAAGTAGTTCTGGAAGGTGATCGTCGCCAGCGTCTGGTTCTCTTGCTGGACGGTGACGCCTTCCTTGGCCTCAACGGCCTGGTGCAGGCCGTCGGACCAGCGGCGGCCGGTCATCAGGCGGCCGGTGAACTCGTCGACGATCACGACTTCGTCGTTCTGCACCACGTAGTGCTGGTCGCGATGGAACAGGCTGTGCGCGCGCAGGGCGGCGTACAGGTGGTGCATCAGCGTGATGTTCTGCGGCGCGTAGAGCGACTCGCCCTCGCCGATCAGGCCTTGCTGCGACAGGATCTCTTCGGCCTTCTCGTGGCCGGCTTCGGTCAGGTAGACCTGGTGGCCCTTCTCGTCGACGTAGTAGTCGCCCGGCTTCTCGACGCCGGTGCCGTCGGCCTTCTCTTCACCGATCTGGCGCTCGAGCAGCTTGGGGATGCCGTTCATGCGCTGGTACAGGTCGGTCTGGTTCTCGGCCTGGCCGGAGATGATCAGCGGGGTGCGGGCCTCGTCGATCAGGATCGAGTCCACTTCATCGACGATGGCGTAGTTGAGCGGGCGCTGCACGCGTTGCGACGGGTCGTAGACCATGTTGTCGCGCAGGTAGTCGAAGCCGAACTCGTTGTTGGTGCCGTAGGTGATGTCCGAGTTGTACGCCGCCTGCTTGGCGTCGTGCGGCATCTGCGACAGGTTCACGCCCACCGACAGGCCCAGGAAGTTGTACAGCCGGCCCATCCACTCGGCATCGCGCTGCGCCAGGTAGTCGTTGACGGTCACCACGTGCACGCCCTGGCCGGTGATGGCATTCAGGTACACGGCCAGCGTCGCGGTCAGCGTCTTGCCTTCGCCGGTGCGCATTTCGGCGATCTTGTTGTCGTTCAGCACCATGCCGCCGATCAGCTGCACGTCGAAGTGGCGCATCTTCATGACACGCTTGCTGGCCTCGCGGCAGACGGCGAAGGCCTCGGGCAGCAGCGCCTCGAGCGATTCGCCGCCGGCGTGGCGCTGCCGGAAGGTCTCCGTCATGCCGCGCAGTTCGTCGTCCGAGAGCTGCTCGAACTTCGGCTCCAGCGCATTGATCTGCGCCACCGTGCGGCGGTATTGTTTGATCAGCCGCTCATTGCGGCTGCCGAAGACTTTCTTGAGAAGGCCGGTGATCATCGATTGCTTTCACCTGCGCGGAACCGGGCGGCACCCCAGGGATGCGGGCTGCTCCGGCGGCCGGGCGAGGAATGGATAGATTGGCGCAAAACGCCGAGTTTATCATGTGCCGGGGTCACGGCCGGAACGCGCCTGGCCCCGTCCCGCAAGGGCAGGCAAGCCTGCCGGATGTCGGCCACGCGTGTGGTCCGCAGATTGCCCGCGTGATTGCCCGTGCGCCCATTGGCCACAGTTTGGGGCGGCCGCCGCAGCTTCAATCCACAGTCGGGCAAGGCGGCCAGCGCGCCCCTTGCTAGAATGCATGCATGCGCCGCTTCACCCATCACGCCCTGCAGACCCCCGCCGCCAAGCCGCTCAACGACTGGCTGGCCAAGGCCGGCCCGGTTTCGACGCTGATGCAGACCGCGCGCCAGCTGTCGGTGCTCGAGGCCGAGGTGCTGGCACTGCTGCCCGCCGGCATGCGCGACGGCCTGGCCGTGGCCGGGGTCAAGCGTGACGCCACCGACCCGAACGCCCAGGTGCTGCTGTTGCTGGCCGCGCACGGCGCCGCCGCTGCCCGCGTGCGCCAGGTAGTGCCGACGCTGCTGGCACGGCTGCAGCAGCGCGGCTCGCATATCACCGCGATCCGGGTGCGGGTGCAGCCGGAGGTGTCGCGCCACGCGGACTGGGAAGTGGAGCCCGTGCAACGCCAGCGCACCGGTGGCCGCATGACGCCCACGGGACTCGCCAATCTGGACCAGCTGGCGCGCAGCCTGCCGGATTCGCCGCTGCGCGACGCGCTCAATACGCTGCTCGCCCATCACCGCTAGCCCGTTGCCGAACACGAAAAAGCCGACCCTCGGGTCGGCTTTTTTCTGCGCCAGTTCGCCAGGATCAGGCAAACGCCGGCTGCGCCTGCGGCAGGAACGCGACCGGGGCTTCCTCGACGCGGTCGAAGGTGACCAGTTCATAGGCTTCCTGGTCGGCCAGCAGCGCGCGCAGCAGCTGGTTGTTCAGGCCGTGGCCCGACTTGTTCGCCACATAGGCGCCGATCAGCGGGTGGCCCACCACATACAGGTCGCCGATCGCATCCAGGATCTTGTGGCGCACGAACTCGTCGCCGTAGCGCAGCTCTTCATTGTTGAGCATGCGGTGCTCGTCCAGCACGATCGCGTTGTCCAGGCTGCCGCCGCGCGCCAGGCCCATCTCGCGCAGGGCTTCCACCTCGTGCGCAAAGCCGAAGGTGCGGGCGCGGGCAATCTCGCGCACGTAGCTGGTGTCGGCAAAGTCGATCGAGAAAGTCTGGCCGGTCTTGTCGACCGCCGGGTGGCGGAAGTCGATGGTGAACGACAGCTTGAAGCCGAAGAACGGCTCCAGCCGCGCCAGCTTGTCGCCCTCGCGCACTTCCACCGCTTTCTTGACGCGGATAAAGGTCTTCAGCGCGTTCTGCTCTTCAATGCCGGCCGACTGCAGCAGGAACACGAAGGACGCGGCGCTGCCGTCCATGATCGGGATTTCCTCGGCGTCGACATCGACATAGAGGTTGTCGATGCCCAGGCCCGCACAGGCCGACATCAGGTGCTCGACGGTCGAAACGCGCGCGCCATCCTTCTGCAGCACCGATGCCAGGCGCGTGTCGCCGATGGCCGACGCGGCCACGGGAATCTCGACGGCCTCGGGCAGGTCGACGCGGGTAAAGACGATGCCGGTGTCCGCCGGCGCGGGACGCAGGGTCAACGTGACCTTGCGTCCCGAGTGCAGGCCGATGCCAACGGTCTTTACCAGGGATTTGATGGTGCGCTGTTTGAGCATGACAGCCTCAACTATTATAAAAATCTATCGGGCAGCTTTTGTGATTAATGGATTTTACCACCACCTCAGGGGCGCTGCAGCCGGGTTTTGTTTCCGGCTGTTAACATCCCCTTAACAAGTTGCGTATTATCCACGTTTACCCGGATGACTGTGTCAGCCACGCAACGCCGCCAGCACTGCTTCGGCGCTGCTGACGCGGAATTCGCCCGGTGCCTCGACGTCGAGCCGGGTGACGACGCCGTCGTCGATCACCATCGCGTAGCGCTTGGAGCGCACGCCCATGCCGCGCGCGCCCAGGTCCTGGTCCAGGCCCAGCGCGCGGGTCCACTCGGCGCTGCCGTCGGCCATCATGCGCACCGTGCCGCCAGTCTGCTGTTCACGGCCCCAGGCGCCCATCACGAAGGCGTCGTTGACCGACACGCACCAGACCTCGTCGACGCCGGCCTCGCGCAGCGCCGCGGCGTGCTGCACAAAGCCCGGCACATGCTTGGCCGAGCAGGTCGGCGTAAAAGCGCCGGGCAGGCCGAACACCACGATCTTGCGGCCGCGGACCAGGTCCGCCACCTTGAAGGCATTGGGGCCGAGCGCACAGCCGTTGCCTTCGGTTTCGAAGAATTCCTGCAGCGTGGCGTCGGGGACGCGGGAACCGACAGTGATCATGGGTCGTGGTCCTTCTGGGTTTTCTGAAGAATAGTCCGGATGCCGGGGCGCAGACGCCCGCACTCAGTCAGACGGGCAATCTCAAGATCATAGGCGCCTTGCCCGCATTGCCAAAGCCGGGTCACATCCGGTGACATCCGGCGCGGATCCGATACACCTTGCTACAAAGACGTCCGCGCGGCGCACCTCTTGGGTGCGCCGCGCGGACGCTGATACATCCCGACCGGGAAGGCGGGAAACCAGTCCGGGGAGGCGGCCAGCGGCACGCCAGTCCCGGCGGGATGCGGGTGAAGCTCAGTCCGGCGCAGGCGCGGCGCCGCCAGCAGCCCGGCGGTTCACGTCAGTCCATGCAAGGCACGCGCGGATGGGGAGCGCACGTGCATCGCGACAAGGCGACGCGTTCCGTCAGGCGGCCGGTGGAGGCACCGATGCCGCGCCAGGCAGGGCTCAGTCTGCCTGCTTGCGCAGGAAGGCCGGGATGTCGTACGTATCCACACCCTTTTCCTGCAGCGCCGCCACGTGAGCCGACGCCGACTCACGCGAGCTGCGCCACACGGCCGGCGTATCCAGGTTGCTGTAGTCCGGCGAGCTGTGCGTGGCCGCGGCGGCGGTCATGTTGGCCATCATCTGCACCGGCATGTTGTCCGTGCCGGTCTTGAGCAGGGTCATCGGCTGTTGCTTCTTGGCCGAGCGGCCCAGGCCCGTGGCCACCACCGTCACGCGCAGCGCATCGCTCATCGAGTCATCGTACACCGTACCGAAGATCACGGTCGCATCTTCCGCCGCGTAGCTGCGGATGGTGTTCATGACTTCCTTGGTTTCCGACAGCTTCAGCGAACGGCTGGCGGTGATGTTGACCAGCACGCCGCGCGCGCCGGACAGGTCAACGCCTTCCAGCAGCGGGCTGGCAACGGCCTGCTCGGCTGCCAGGCGGGCGCGGTCCACGCCCGACACGGTGGCCGTCCCCATCATGGCCTTGCCCTGCTCGCCCATCACCGTCTTCACGTCTTCGAAGTCGACGTTCACCAGGCCGTCAACGTTGATGATCTCGGCAATGCCGGCCACCGCGTTGTGCAGCACGTCGTCGGCGCACTGGAAGCACTTGTCCATCTCGGCGTCGTCGCCCATCACTTCGAACAGCTTCTCGTTGAGCACCACGATCAGCGAGTCGACGCTTGATTCCAGCTCGCTGGAACCGTGTTCGGCCACCTTGGCGCGGCGCGCGCCTTCGAAGTCGAACGGCTTGCTGACCACGCCCACGGTCAGGATGCCCATCTCCTTGGCCACTTGCGCGACGATCGGCGCGGCGCCCGTGCCGGTGCCGCCGCCCATGCCGGCAGTGATGAAGACCATGTGCGCGCCGCGCAGGGAGTCGGCGATCTGATCACGGGCCGATTCGGCGCAGTTGCGGCCGACTTCCGGCTTGGCGCCAGCGCCCAGGCCCGTATTGCCAAGTTGCAGCACGCGCGAAGCGCTCGAACGCTTGAGCGCCTGGGCATCGGTGTTCATGCAGATGAATTCGACGCCTTGCACGCCGCGGCTGATCATGTGCTGCACGGCGTTACCGCCCGCACCGCCCACGCCGACCACCTTGATGATGGTGCCGTCCTGCACTTCCGTTTCGATCATGTCAAAGTCCATCACTGCCTCCGAGAAAAATCAGTCCCCAGACGATGCAGCCTCCCCGCCGCAACCCCTGGTTTCTGAACAAGAAACCAATAAAAAGAAAACCAGAAAACTTCCACTCGGTACACAGGCCTGTCCGGTAGACCGCCCTGCCTGCGCGCCGTTGCATCGTCAGCGCGTCAATTTCCGCATTGATCAGAAATTGCCGACAAACCATTCCTTCATGCGGGTCCACACCTGCTTGACCGACCCGCTCTGCACCGCCACCTTGCGTCCGCGCATGCGTTGCACACGGCCTTCCAGCAGCAGGCCCATCACGGTCGCGTAGCGCGGGCTCTTCACCACCTCGTGCAGGTTGCCGCGGTACTCCGGCACACCCACGCGCACAGGCTTGAGGAAGATGTCCTCGCCCAGCTCGACCATGCCCGGCATCATCGCGGTACCACCGGTGATGACCACGCCGGACGACAACAGTTCTTCATAGCCCGACTCGCGCACCACCTGGTGCACCAGCGAGTACAGCTCTTCGATGCGCGGCTCGATCACCGCGGCCAGCGCCTGGCGGCTGAGCGTGCGCGTGCCACGGTCGCCCACGCCCGGCACTTCGATCATGTCGTCCGGGTCGGCGATCGCCTGCTTGGCGATGCCGTACTGGATCTTGATGTCCTCGGCATCTGGCGTCGGCGTGCGCAGCGCCATCGCGATGTCGTTGGTGATCTGGTCGCCGGCGATAGGGATCACGGCCGTATGGCGGATCGCGCCTTCGCTGAAGATGGCGATGTCGGTGGTGCCGCCGCCGATGTCGACCAGCACCACGCCCAGTTCCTTCTCGTCCTCGGTCAGCACCGCCAGGCTCGAAGCCAGCGGCTGCAGGATCAGGTCGTGCACTTCCAGGCCGCAGCGGCGCACGCACTTGACGATGTTCTGCGCGGCGCTGACCGCGCCGGTGACGATATGCACCTTCACTTCCAGGCGGATGCCGCTCATGCCGATGGGCTCGCGCACGTCCTCCTGGCCGTCGATGATGAATTCCTGCGTCAGGATGTGCAGGATCTGCTGGTCGGTCGGGATATTGACCGCCTTGGCGGTCTCGATCACGCGCGCCACATCGGTCTGCGTGACCTCCTTGTCCTTGATCGCCACCATGCCGCTGGAGTTGAAGCTGCGGATGTGGCTGCCGGCAATGCCGGTGAAGACCTCCGAAATCTTGCAGTCGGCCATCAGCTCGGCCTCTTCCAGCGCCTTCTGGATCGACTGCACGGTGGCCTCGATATTGACCACGACCCCTTTCTTCAGACCCTTGGACTCTGACTGGCCCATCCCGATCACCTCGTAGCTGCCGTCGGGGCGCAGTTCTGCGACCACCGCCGCCACCTTCGAGGTGCCGATATCGAGACCGACCAACAGGTCCTTGTATTCCTTGCTCATCGGGTTTTCTCCGCGTTCTTGCTCTTCAGTCGCGTCGGATTGTTGTTGGAAGTACCTGAAACCGCTGCTGCCGCCGGCGCCGGCTTGGCCGCCTTCGCTGCTTTCGCCGCCTTCTCCGCCCTGACCGCAGCTGCGATCTGCGCCTCGGTCAGGAAGCGGGCATTGGCGGCGCGGATGGCAAAGCCGTTGGGATAACGCAAGTCGGCATACTCGATCTGGCTGCCCCATTGCTGGGTGACCTGCGGCCAGGCCGCGACGAAGCGCCGGACCCGCTGGTCCATCGCCACGCGATCCTCATCGTTCTGCTCGCGGCCCAGTTCGACCTCCATGCCGTTGGACAGCTTCGCGCGCCAGGCATAGCGGCCAGACAGGGCCACCGCCAGCGGCTCGGCCTTGAGCGGCTTGAACCACTGGCGCATGACCTCGAGCTTCTCGATCACATCGCCCTCGCTGTCCGGCGGCCCGTCCAGCGCCAGCAGCTGTGCGTCTTCTTCCGCCTCGGCGGTGTTGGCGACAAAGACCTCGCCATAGGTATTGATCAGGCGCCCGCTGTCGGGCGTGCCCCAGGTGCCCAGCGCCTCGTGTTCCTCGACCTCGACCGCCAGGCCGTTGGGCCATTCGCGCCGCACGCTGGCGCGCCGCACCCAGGGCACCGACTCGAATGCCTGCCGGGCCGCGTTCAGGTCCAGCGTGAAGAAATTGCCGGTCAGCTTGCCCAGCGCGCTGGCACGCACGCTGGGCGCGTTCACGTGGCGCAGGGCGCCGCCGTCCAGCGGGCCGATCTCCACATGGGTGATGGCGAACACCGGCCGCTGCGCCAGCCACAGCAGGCCTGCCGCGAGCGCCATCAGCACCACCAGCGCGTACAGCGCGGAGGCGATCAGGTTGAGCAGGCGTGCGTTATGCCACATGGTCCGGTACGGTCCTGTTCGGTTGCGTTATTCGGGTTTCCAATGCTCGTTGGGATGCAGGTCCAGCGTGGCCGCGGCCACCACCTGCATCACGAAGTCCTCGTAGCTGATGCCAACCGCGCGCGCCGCCATCGGCACCAGCGAATGGCCGGTCATGCCGGGCGAGGTATTCATCTCGAGCAGGAAAGGCTTGCCGTCGGCGCGCAGCATCAGGTCGGCACGCGCCCAGCCGCGGCAGCCCAGCACGCGGTAGGACTGCACCGCCAGCGCCCGGACCTCGCGTTCGACTTCGGGATCCAGGCCCGACGGGCACAAGTACTGGGTATCGTCAGTAAAGTACTTATTTTGATAGTCGTAGTTGGCTTCGGGCGCAACGATGCGGATCACCGGCAGCGCTTCGGCGCTGTCGCCCTCGCCCACGATCGGGCAGGTCAGTTCGGCGCCGTCGATAAAGGTCTCGGCAATGACGTCGTTGTCCAGCGCCGCGGCCTTCTCGAACGCCGCGCGCATCTGGTCGGCGGCAGTGACCTTGGTCAGGCCGATCGACGAGCCCTCGCGCGCCGGCTTGACGATCAGCGGCAGGCCCAGGTCGGCCGCCACGGCATCAAAATCAGTGTCCGCATGCAGCATGGCAAAGCGCGGCGTGGCCAGGCCATAGGTCATCCACAAGCGCTTGGTGGCCTGCTTGTCCATGGCCATGGCTGATGCCAGCACGCCGCTGCCGGTGTACGGCACGCCCAGCTGCTCGAGCAGGCCCTGGATGGTGCCATCCTCGCCATAGCGGCCATGCAGTGCGATAAAGACGCGGTCAAAGCCGGCAGCGGCCAGCTCGGCCACGCTCTGCAGGCCCGGGTCGAAGCCGTGCGCGTCCACGCCGCGCGACTGCAGCGCGGCCAGCACGCCGTTGCCAGACATCAGCGAGATCTCGCGTTCGGCCGAGCGTCCGCCCAGCAGCACGCCGACCTTGCCCAGCGACTTGGGATCGATATTGGGATGGGCGACGAAGCTCATGCCTGGCCTCCCTGCGTTGATTGCGTCGATTGCTGGTGCGACACCAGCTGCCCCGGCACGGCCCCGATCGAGCCCGCGCCCATCGTCACGACCACATCGCCCGGCCGGACGGCATCCAGGATGGCCTGCGGCATTTCTTCCATCTGCTCCACGAAAACAGGTTCGACCTTGCCGGCCACGCGCAGCGCGCGGGTCAGCGCACGGCCGTCGGCGGCCACGATCGGGGCTTCGCCGGCGGCGTAGACCTCGGACAGCAGCAGCGCATCGACGGTGCCCAGCACTTTGACGAAGTCCTCAAAGCAATCCCGCGTACGGGTAAAGCGGTGCGGCTGGAACGCCAGCACCAGGCGGCGCCCCGGGAACGCGCCGCGCGCGGCGGCCAGCGTGGCCGCCATCTCGACCGGGTGGTGGCCGTAGTCGTCCACCAGGGTGAAGGTGCCGGCGCCGTCGGGCGTGGCCACCTCGCCGTAGCGCTGGAAGCGCCGGCCCACGCCATGGAACTCGCGCAGTGCCTTGACGATGGCGGCATCGGGCACCTCCAGCTCAGTGGCAATGGCGATCGCCGCGAGCGCGTTCTGCACGTTGTGCAGGCCGGGCAGGTTCAGCACGATCTCGAGCGGCGGCTCGGTATGGCCGTTAAGCTGGCGCTGCACGGTGAAGTGCATCTGGCCGTCGACCGCGCGCGCGTCCACGGCGCGGATCTGGGCATCCTCGGCAAAGCCGTAGCGCACCACCGGCTTGGACACGAACGGCAGGATCTCGCGCACGTTGGGGTCGTCGACGCACAGCACCGCGATGCCGTAGAACGGCAGCCGCTGGGTGAATTCGATGAACGCCTGCTTGAGCCGGGCAAAGTCATGCCCGTAGGTGTCCATGTGGTCGGCATCGATATTGGTGATGACCTCGATGACCGGGAACAGGTTCAGGAACGATGCGTCCGACTCGTCGGCCTCGGCCACGATGAAGTCGCCCGTGCCCAGGCGCGCGTTGGCGCCGGCCGAGTTCAGGCGGCCGCCGATCACGAAGGTCGGGTCCAGCCCGCCTTCGGCCAGCACCGACGCCACCAGGCTGGTGGTGGTGGTCTTGCCGTGCGTGCCGGCGATGGCCACGCCCTGCTTCAGGCGCATCAGTTCGGCCAGCATCACTGCGCGCGGCACCACCGGGATGCGCTTGCTGCGGGCGGCCAGCACTTCGGGGTTGTCGCCGCTGACGGCGGTCGACACCACCACCGCGTTGGCGCCGGTCACGTTGGCCGCGTCATGCCCGTGCATGACCGTGGCGCCGAGCGATGCCAGGCGCCGCGTGGCGGCATTGTTGCCCACGTCCGAGCCCGAGACCTTGTATCCCAGGTTCAGCAGGACCTCGGCGATGCCGCTCATGCCGGCGCCGCCGATGCCCACGAAGTGGATGTTCTTGACGATATGCTTCATTCGATTGCTGCTTATATAGGCTTCAGTCCCTGGCCAGCTGACTGCAGATCTCGGCGACGCGCCGGGTTGCCTCAGGTTTGGCCAGTCCGCGCGCCAGGCGCGCCATGTCTTTCAGCTGCGGCCGGGTCAGGCTGGCGATGGTTTGCGCCAGCCCCTCGGCCGTCAGGTCTTTCTGCTGCACCAGCAGGGCCGCGCCCTGCTTCGACAAAAATTCCGCGTTGGTGGTCTGGTGGTCGTCCACCGCATGCGGGAACGGCACGAACATCGCCGCCACACCCGCGGCAGCCACTTCCGACACCGTCATCGCGCCGGCGCGGCAGATCACCAGGTCCGCATCGGCGTAAGCGCGCGCCATGTCGTCGATGAACGGCAGGGTCTGCGCGGGCACCTGCGCGGCCGCGTAGTTGGCGCGCAGCGTGTCGATCTGCTTCGCGCCCGCCTGATGCGTGACCACCGGGCGCTCGCCCCCGGGCAGCAGCGCGATGGCCTTGGGCACCACCTCGTTCAACGCCGCGGCGCCCAGGCTGCCGCCCACCACCAGGATCCGCAGCGGGCCGCTGCGCTGGTCATAGCGCGCTTCGGGCGCGTCCAGGTGCGCCAGTTCCTCGCGTACCGGGTTGCCGGTCCATTCGCCGCCGGGCAGCGTGTCCGGGAACGCGCACAGCACGCGGTCGGCCACCTTGGCCAGCACCTTGTTGGCCAGTCCGGCAATCGAGTTCTGCTCGTGCAGCACCAGCGGGCGCCCCAGCAGCGACGCCATCATGCCGGCCGGGAAGGTGATATAGCCGCCCATGCCCAGCACCACGCTCGGGCGCACCCGGCGCAGCGCGGCTATGCTCTGCCAGAACGCACGCAGCAGGTTCAGCGGCAGCAGGAACTTGGTCACCAGGCCTTTGCCGCGCAGCCCGCCGAACTGGATGAACTCCATCGGGATGTCGTGCTTGGGCACCAGCGTGGCTTCCATGCCGGTGCGGTTGCCCAGCCAGACCACTTTCCAGCCCTGCTCGCGCAGCGCGTGCGCGACCGCCAGCCCCGGGAACACATGCCCCCCGGTGCCGCCGGCCATCACGAGCAAGGTGCGCGGTCCGGTCATACCTTCCCTCCGCGCATCAATACTCGATTTTCATAATCAATGCGCAGCAGGATCGCCAGCGCCACGCAGTTCATCAAGATCCCCGAGCCGCCATAGCTCACCAGCGGCAGCGTCAGCCCCTTGGTCGGCAGCAGGCCCAGATTCACGCCCATATTGATAAAGGTCTGCCAGCCGATCCACACGCCGATGCCCTTGGCCACCAGGCCGGCAAAGGTGCGGTCCAGCTGCAGCGCGGTGCGGCCGATATTGAAGGCGCGCCGCACCAGCCAGTAGAACAGCACGATCACCACCAGCACGCCGACAAAGCCGAATTCCTCGCCGATCACCGCGAGGATGAAGTCGGTATGGGCCTCGGGCAGGTAGTGCAGCTTCTCGATGCTGCCGCCCAGCCCCACCCCGGTCCACTCGCCGCGGCCGAAAGCGATCAGCGAGTGCGTGAGCTGGTAGGCCTTGCCCAGCGCGTTGCTCTCTTCCCACGGGTTCAGGTAGGCGAAGATCCGCTCGCGCCGCCAGGGCGAAGCCGTGATCAGCAGCGCGAACGCGCCGATTGCCACGCCCACCAGCCCGGCAAACAGCTTGCCGTTGATGCCGCCCAGGAACAGGATGCCCATCGCCACCGCGGCGATTACCAGGAACGCGCCCATGTCGGGCTCGAGCAGCAGCAGCATGCCCACCACCACCACCGCCACGCCCATCGGCAAAAAGCCCTTGGACACGGTCTGCATCCACTCCTGCTTGCGCACGGTGTAGTTGGCCGCGTACAGCACCACCGCCAGCTTCATCAGCTCGGACGGCTGGAAGTTCATCACGCCCAGCGGAATCCAGCGCCGCGCGCCGTTCACGCCCTTGCCGACGAACGGCACCAGCACGATCACCAGCAGGATCAGCGCGAAGATAAAGAGCTTGGGCGCGTAGCGGTCCCACACCTTGACCGGGACCTGGAACGACGCCAGCCCGACCGACAGCCCGATCCCCAGCGCGAACGCATGGCGCATCAGGAAGTGGCTCTCGCGATAGTTGGCGTAGCGCGGCGAGTCCGGCAGCGCGATCGAGGCCGAATAGACCATCACCAGGCCGAGCGCGAGCAGCACGATCGACACCCACAGCATGGGCTGGTCGTACTCCATCATGCGCGAGCGGGTCGGCTTGACGCCCGACACGGCGTCGCGCAGGCCACCCCAGGCATTGCCGATGGTGGCGCCGATAAAGCCGCTGCGCTTGACCTGTGCTTCGCTCATGGCAGGATCCCCCGGGACAGCGCCAGTTCTTCCACGGCGCCGCGGAACACCTCGGCGCGATGCACGTAGTTGCGGAACATGTCGAGGCTGGCGCATGCCGGCGACAGCAGCACCACATCGCCGCTCTCGGCCAGTCCGGCAGCCTTGGTCACGGCCTCTTCCAGCGTGCCGGCGTCGACCAGGCTGGCACCGCTGCCCTGCAATGCATCGCGCAGTTCACCAGCGGCACGGCCGATCAGCACCACCGCGCGCGCGTACTGCGCCACCGGCGCGGCCAGCGGCGAGAAATCCTGGCCCTTGCCTTCGCCGCCGGCGATCAGCACCACGCGCTTGTCCAGCCCAGACAGCGCGGCCACGGTTGCGCCCACGTTGGTGCCCTTGCTGTCGTCGAAATACTCGACATCGTCGATGGTCGCAACCCACTCCACGCGGTGCGGCTCGCCGCGGTATTCGCGCAGGCCGTGCAGCAGTGCGTTCATCGGCAGGTCGATGGCGCGGCACAGCGCCAGCGCGGCCATCGCGTTGGTGGCGTTGTGCATGCCGCGGATATGCAGCGCGTCGGCCGGCATCAGGCGCTTGTGGCGCACCGGCACGGCTTCCTGGACCACCTCGGCGGCCTTGCGGCGGCGCGGCTTGCCCTCCCCTTCCGCGTCCGGATCGGGTTCGGCCAGCACCAGCCAGGGCATGCCGCCCTCGCGCAGGATGCCGAAGCTGCCCGGCGTTTCCGGCAGGTCGGTGCCAAAGGTCAGCGGCGTGCTCCCGGGCCGCGCCATATCCATGGTCAGGCGGTCGTTGCGGTTGAGCACCTGCACGCACTCGCTGCCGGCCGGCCCGAAGATGCGCGCCTTGGACGCGGCATAGGCTTCCATCGAGCCATGCCAGTCCAGGTGGTCCTGGGTGACGTTGAGCACAGTCGCCGCGGCGGGCGCCAGCGTGTGCGTGGTTTCCAGCTGGAAGCTGGACAGCTCAAGCACCCACACCTCCGGCAGCGATGCCGAGGCGATGCAGGCCGACAGCTTGTCCAGCGCCGACGGGCTGATATTGCCCGCCACCGCCACGCTCTTGCCGGCGCGCTCCACCAGCCGGCCGGTCAGCGCGGTGGTGGTGGTCTTGCCGTTGGTGCCGGTGATCGCCAGGATCTTCGGCGCGTAGCCGGACTCGGCTTCCAGGTGGCGCAGCGCGCGCACGAACAGCTCGATCTCGCCCCACACGGGGATGCCGCGCGCCTGCGCCGCGGCCAGCAGCGCGCCAGTGGCGGCTTCCAGCGGCGACAGGCCCGGGCTGATCGCCACCAGGCCGATGCCGTCGAGCAGGCTGTCGGCGAACGGGCCGCCGACGAATTCGGCCGAAGTCAGCTCGGCCTGCAGGAAGACAAGGTTGGCGGGCGCCTCGCGCGTGTCAGCCACGCGCACCGCGCAGCCGTTCAGGCCACACCAGCGCGCCATGGCCAGGCCCGACTCACCAAGGCCCAGTACCAGCACATGAGGTTTTTGCAGCTCGCCAAACACTTCGATTTCCTGCCTTTGTTTTCCTGTATCTATATAGAAAGCGCCGTCAGTCCCTGACCCGCGCAACCATTAACGCAACTTCAGCGTCGACAACCCGATCAGCACCAGCAGCATGGTGATGATCCAGAAACGCACCGTGACCTGGGTTTCCTTCCAGCCGCCCAGCTCGAAATGGTGGTGCAGCGGCGCCATCCGGAACAGCCGCCTGCCTTCGCCATAGCGGCGCTTGGTGATCTTGAACCACGTCACCTGCGCCATCACCGACAGTGTTTCCACCACGAAGATGCCGCCCATCACGAACAGCACGATCTCCTGGCGCACGATCACCGCCACCGTGCCGAGCGCGCCGCCCAGCGCCAGCGCGCCGACGTCGCCCATGAACACCTGCGCCGGGTGCGCATTGAACCAGAGGAAGGCCAGCCCCGCGCCGGCCAATGCCGAGCAGAAGATCAGCAGTTCGCCCGCGCCCGGGATATGCGGGAACAGCAGGTACTTGCTGTAGACCGAGTTGCCCATTACGTACGCAAACACGCCCAGCCCGCCGCCAACCAGCACCACCGGCATGATCACCAGGCCGTCCAGGCCGTCGGTCAGGTTGACGGCGTTGCTCGAGCCCACGATCACCAGGTAGGTCAGCACGATGAAGCCGGCCACGCCCAGCGGGTAGCTGATCTCCTTGAAGAAGGGCACGATCAGGTTGGACTTGTACGGCATGTCCAACGACAGCCCGCCCTCGACCCAGTTCAGGAACAGCTCCCACACCCGTACGTTGCTGCTTTCCGATACCGAAAACGCCAGGTAGACCGCGGCCACCAGGCCGATCAGCGTCTGCCAGAAAAATTTCTCGCGGCTCGACATGCCGCGCGGGTCGCGATACACCACCTTGCGGTAGTCGTCGACCCAGCCGATCGCGCCGTAGCCGAAGGTGACCAGCATCACCACCCAGATAAAACGGTTGCCCCAGTCGCACCACAGCAGCGTCGACACCGCGATCGAGACCAGCACCAGCACGCCGCCCATGGTCGGCGTGCCGGCCTTGACCAAGTGGGTCTGCGGGCCGATGGTGCGCACCGCCTGGCCGACCTTCAGCTCGGTCAGCTTGCGGATCACCCACGGACCGAACGCCAGCCCGATCAGAAGCGCGGTGAGGTTGGCCATCACCGCGCGGAAAGTCAGATAGTTGACGACCCGGAGGAAGCTGTAGTCGTTTTGCAGCCACTGGGCCAGAGCCAATAACATCGTGTTGTCTTATTTAATGTGCGGAAGTGTCTGCGACCAGCGCCGCGACCATCCGTTCCATGCGCATGAAGCGCGATCCCTTCACCAGCACGGCGCCCACTTGCGCCACCATGCCCCTGCTGTCTTCCTCCAGCGCCTTTGCCAGGGCTTCCGCGGTGCCGAAATGCCGGCCACCCGCGCCGAATGCCTGCACCGCATGCACAGCCAGGTCACCGGTCGCCCACAGCGTGCCAATGCCGCGCGCCTTGGCGTAGGCACCGATTTCTTGGTGGAATGCGGGGCCCTGGTCGCCCACTTCGCCCATGTCGCCCAGCACCAGCACACGCGGCGCGGCAAAGCCGGCCAGCACGTCGATGGCGGCGCGCATGGAGTCGGGGTTGGCGTTGTATGTGTCGTCGATGACTACCGTCCCACCCGGCGTGTACTTGACCTGCAGCCGGCCCTTGACCGCCTGGAACCCGGCCAGGCCCCGCTGGATCGCCGGCACGTGCACCCCCGCGGCCAGCGCGCAGGCGATGGCCGCCAGCGCGTTGCGCACGTTGTGCTCACCCAGCAGCGCCAGGCGCACGTCGAAGGCATGGCCAGGCGCGCGTACCTGCATCACCTGTGCGCCGTCGACCAGCGTCACGGTGGCGTGCACATCGGCGCGCTGCGAGGTGCCGAACGACAGCGCACGGCGCGCGCCCGCGGCATTGCGCCACACCGGCGCGTAGGCGCCGCCGCTTTCCGCGTCGAGTGGGTACACCGCCACGCCGTTGGCAGGCAGCGCCGCAATCGCGGCAGCGTGCTCGTGGGCGACGGCTTCCACGCTGACCATGAACTCCTGGTGCTCGCGCTGCGCGTTGGTGATCACCGCCACGGTGGGCTGGGCGATGCCGGCCAGGTAGACCGTCTCGCCCGGATGGTTCATGCCGAGCTCCAGCACCGCCAGCTTGTGCGTGGCGCGCAGGCGCAGCACCGTCAGCGGCAGGCCGATATCGTTGTTCAGGTTGCCGCCGGTGGCCAGGCGCTGCTCCTCGCCTACCGCCGCGGCGAAGATGGCCGCGATCATTTCCTTGACCGTGGTCTTGCCGTTGCTGCCGGTCACCGCCACCGCCGGCAGCGTGAACTGGCGGCGCCAGCCGGCGCCGAGCTCGCCCAGCGCAATGCGCGTGTCCGGCGCGACGATGGCCGGCACGCCGGCATCGACCTCGCGGCTGACCAGCACGGCGGCAGCGCCGCGCGCCACCACGTCGGCGATAAAGTCATGCGCGTCGAAGCGCTCGCCCTTGAGAGCGACGAACAGGTCGCCGGGCTCGACGCTGCGGCTGTCGCTATGCACGCGCGAAAACTCCACGGCGCCGTCGCCGCAAACGCGCGCGCCGGTGATCCAGCCGGCGGCTTGCTGCAAGTTGGTCATTGGGGTCTGGCTCATGCCGATACTCCACGGGTGGCAAGCGCCAGTCGTACATGTTCGCGATCGGAGAACGGGCGCTTGCGCCCCTGGATCTCCTGGGTGGCCTCATGGCCCTTGCCCGCCACCAGCACCACGTCGGCCGGTGCCGCGTGCCTGACGGCATAGAGGATGGCGGCGGCGCGGTCTTCGATCTGGCGCGCGCGCGCGCGCACGGCCATGCCGTCGGCAATGGCGTCCAGGATGTCCTGCGGGTCTTCGCTGCGCGGGTTGTCGCTGGTCAGGATGACCTCGTCGGCCTCGCGCTCGGCCACCGCGCCCATCAGCGGGCGCTTGATCGGGTCGCGGTCGCCACCGCAGCCGAACACGCACCACAGGCGGCCGTTACGCGCCTGCGCCACCGGGCGCAGCGCGGCCAGCGTCTGCGCCAGCGCGTCCGGGGTATGGGCGTAGTCGACCACGGCCAGCGGCGCATCCGGGCCGCCGGCGGCACCGAACAACTCCATGCGCCCTTCGACCGGCGTCAGCGCGCGCAGCGCGGCGATGGCCGCGTCCCACGCCACGCCGTTGGCCAGCGCCGCACCCAGCACCGCCAGCAGGTTGCTGACGTTGAAGACGCCGATCATCGGTGTGGCCATCTCGGCGCTGCCGAAGCTGCCGTCGATATGGAAGGCGGTGCCGGTGGGCGTGGCGCGCACGTTGGTGGCGCGCAGCCACTCGCCGCGCGGGCGGCGCACCGTGGCCGCGCCGGGGCCGTCGATGCCGTATTCGATCACGTGCGGCGCGCCAATGGCGGCGGCGTCCGCCGCCAGCAGGCGCTGGCCCATGGCGTCGTCGCGGTTGACCACCGCGGTGCGCAGGCCGTCCCAGCGGAACAGGCTCTCCTTGGCGGCCTCGTACTCGGCCATCGAGCCGTGGTAGTCGAGGTGGTCCTGGGTCAGGTTGGTCAGCACCGCCACAGAGAAATGCGTGCCGGCCACGCGCTCCTGCTCCAGGCCGTGCGAGGACACCTCCATCGCCACCGCGCGCGCGCCGGCGTCGTGCAGGGACGCCAGGCTGGCCTGCAGCTGCACCGCGTCAGGCGTGGTGAAGCCGGTAGCCTGCAGCGCGCCCGGGAAGCCAGTGCCCAGCGTGCCGATGGTCGCGCAGGGCGTGCCGGCGGCCTGCAGCACCCGTGCCAGCCACTGGCTGCACGAGGTCTTGCCGTTGGTGCCGGTGATGCCGGTCACGGCCAGGCCGCGCACCGGGTTGCCATGCCAGCCGGCGGCGATCGGGCCGGCCAGCTGGTGCAGGCGGCTCACCGCGAGATGCGGCACGACGTCGCTGAAGGGCCAGTCGAAGCCGTCGGCCTCATAGACGATGGCCCCCGCGCCGGCGGCAATCGCCTGGGCGATATAGAGCCGGCCGTCGGTGGCCAGGCGCGCGTTGCCGAGCACGTAGGCGAAGAACACATCGCCACGCGCCAGGCGCCGGGTATCTCCGGTCAGCTGCGCGGCGGCGGCCACGTTGGTACGCAGCCAGGCCAGCGCATTGCTGGCCTGCGCGGTGACCTCGAGCGGGAGCAGTGGCTTGGCCGTCATTGGGTCGAACTCCACGGTTCGCTCTCCTGCACCTTGTCGCTGACCACCAGCTGGCGGATCGGCGAGTCGGGCTGCACATTCAGTGCGCGCAGCGTGCCGCCGGTGATGGCCGCGAACGCCGGGCCGGCCACCAGGCCGCCGTAGTGGCTGCCCGCGGTGGGTTCGTCCACGCTGACGGCCACGATGATGCGCGGATTCGACATCGGCGCCAGGCCGATGAACGAGGCGCGGTACTTGCTGCGGTTGTAGCCGCGGCCTTCATGCTTGTAGGCGGTGCCGGTCTTGCCGCCGACGCGGTAGCCCATCACCTGCGCCTCGGGCGCGGTGCCGCCGGGCGCGGTCACGGTTTCCATCATGGCGCGCACGTCGCGGGCCACCTGGGGCGACAGGATGCGCTCGCCGGTGGCGGGGCCGCTGGTGCGGAACATCGACACCGGGATCAACTCGCCGTCATGCGCGAAGATGGTGTAGGCATGCGCCATCTGGAACAGCGACACCGACAGGCCGTAGCCGTATGACATGGTGGCCTGCTCGATCGGGCGCCAGCTCTTGAACGGGCGCACGCGGCCGGCCACGGCGCCGGGGAAGCCGATCTTGGGCGCCTGGCCCAGCCCGATGCTGGTGTACATGTCCCACATCTCCTGCGGCTTCATCATCATCGCGATCTTGGTCGTGCCGATGTTGCTCGACTTCTGGATCACGCCGCTTACCGTCAGCGCCCCGTAGTTGTGGGTATCGCTGATGGTGGCGCCTTCGAAGTTGTACTTGCCGGTAGTGGTGATTACCGTGGACGGCGTCACGCGCTTGAGCTGCAGCGCCAGGCCGACCGTGATCGGCTTCATCATCGAGCCGGGCTCGAAGGTGTCGGTCAGCACACGGTTGCGCAGCTGCTCGCCGGACAGCCGGGTACGGTCGTTGGGGTTGTAGGTGGGCCAGTTTGCCAGCGCCAGCACTTCGCCGGTCTGGGCGTCGAGCACCACCGCGCTGGCGGCCTTGGCCTTGTGCTTTTCGACCACGGCCTTGAGCTCGTTGTAGGCCAGGTACTGGATCTTGGCGTCGATCGACAGCTGGATGTCCTCGCCGTCGCGCGGGGTCTTCAGCACGCCGACGTCCTCGACCACGCGGCCCAGGCGGTCCTTGATCACCTGGCGCGCGCCCGCCCCGCCGGCCCCGCGGCGGCGCGCGGCCAGGCCGGGCTCGCGCGCCAGCTCCACGCCTTCCTGGCCGCGGTCTTCCACGTTGGTGAAGCCGACGATGTGGGCCATCGCCTCGCCTTCCGGGTAGAAGCGCTTGTATTCGCGGGTCTGGTGGATGCCCTCGATCTTCAGCGCGGCGATCTTGTCGGCGACGTCAGGCAGCACCTGGCGCTTCAGGTAGACGAAGCCCTTGTCCTCGGACAGCTTCTTGCCGAGGTCTTTCTCGGACATGCCGAGCAACTTCGCCAGCTGGCGGATCTTGGCGGCCTCGACCTGGTTGGGCACGTCCTCGGGCACCGCCCAGACGGCCTTGACCGGCAGGCTGGTGGCCAGCACCAGGCCGTTGCGGTCCAGGATCTTGCCGCGCGTGGCCGGCAGCTCCAGCGTGCGCTGGAAGCGCTTCTTGCCCTCGGCCTCGTAGAACTGGTTGCCGGGGCCCTGGATCCAGGCCGCGCGCAGGGCCAGCGCGCCGAAGGCGGCGAACATCAGGAACACCACCAGCTTGGAGCGCCACATCGGCAGGCGCAGGCCCAGCACCGGGCTGGCCGAGAACTGCCCGCTGCGCGGGCGCGAGGCGGTGCCGTTGCGGTCACGGCGGGGCGGGTTGGGAC